>NZ_JBNNMG010000008.1:0-145205 GCF_050272555.1 Lysinibacillus sp. NPDC047702
CAAAGTAGTTTTACGCATAAAATGTAGGTTAACAGCTGTAGAATTTGTACCAATATTCTATCCATTTAATGATGGTGAGTAACATGCTTTTACTTCACTTTACTTTTGAGGGAAGAAAATATTTAAAGTTCTATACTATTGCTGATTGGAGTGCAAGGCTACTCGACTCCCGTGGGATAGCGAGACAGACGAGACCCTGCACGGAGCGTCAGTGCAGGAAGCGGCTCGTCGCTCGCCCACTGGAAAGCGAGTAGCCTGGAACGGAAATCACCTTCATTTTGACTAAATATTCACAAAGAGTCCCTTGCCTATTTAATTTTTCAACACTATGACTAAAGTTTACTTTAGTTTTGGTTGTGCGTCACTTTCCTCCTTTCATCTGATTTTGATTGAATTTATTTCCTTGCAGATAGATTATAAAGTCGAAAGGTTAAAATAAGGTTAAAAAAATAACATTTTTTGTGAAAATCCAAAAATATTATTAAGTCACTTACGCACAGTAAAGATCTGCTAAATCGAGATAAAAAGTTAAAAAACGGCTGTCGAGATTATTCATTTTCTCGACAGCCGTTTTATATGCTTCTATTCTTCTGTTAATGCCTCTTTTTCCAGTTGCTCATCTACAAAATCAAATGTTAATTTACCTAATTGTAAGCCTCGAATATCACGTACGATTAATTGAGCTACTTGGTCATAATCAATTTCGCCACCTTGTCCAAAGACGCGGCGAAGCTTACCGATATGGTCGAAGGTTTCCACTAAATCTTCATGGAGAAACTCAAAGCCATAGCGCTCCTCCATGCGCTTTGGATAGTGAGTAGATAAAAAACGTAGACCATAGACAGCTAAATCCTCCATATTTGTAATGGTATCTTTAATAGCACCTGTTAATGCTAATTTATAGCCTACTTCCTGATCTTCGAATTTTGGCCATAAAATACCTGGAGTATCAAGTAATTCAAGCTCCTTACCAACCTTTATCCATTGCTGAGCCTTTGTTACCCCCGGAGTATTCCCTGTTTTTGCAATATTTTTTTTAGCTAGGCGATTGATTAGGGTTGATTTTCCTACGTTTGGAATGCCGACTATCATCGCACGGATTGCTCTAGGTTTCATCCCACGCGCTTTCATACGCTCGAATTTTTCTTTTAAAATTTCTTGTGCTGCTTTCGTTACCAATTGTAAGCCTTTGCCTTCAAGAGAATTGATAGCCACTGCCTTATGACCATGCTGTGCAAAATAATCTACCCATTTCCTTGTTTCCTGCTCATCAGCCATATCTGATTTATTTAAAATAAGAAGACGTGGCTTTTGATTGATCACTTCGTCTATCATTGGATTACGCGAGGATAATGGTAAACGTGCATCAATTAATTCAAATATAATATCAACTAGCTTTAATTTTTCTGTTACTTCTCTTCGGGCCTTTGCCATATGCCCTGGAAACCATTGTATAGTCATATCTATACCTCCTAAACTAAAAGAAAAAGGGAGTGTAAGTTCTCCCTTTCTTGCATTGCATTACTTTACAATTTTTATATCACTAAACGGCCAGAAAATTAAACTTGTATTCCCGATAATCTCTTTTTGATCAACAAGCCCAATATGACGGCTATCCTTACTATATCGACGATTATCTCCCATTACGAACACAAAGCCCTTTGGAATGACATTCTCTTTTAAGGACGCATCAATATCGTTTAATGAAAAATCTTCTGTTAATGTACCTTCAGTAATTTGTGATTTGTAGGTATCTAAATAGGGCTCATCGATCGGTTCACCATTTATATATAATTGATCATTTTTATATTCTAATGTCTCTCCTGGCAACCCAATAACACGCTTAATATAGTTTTTCTTCTCTGGAGCATGGAATACTACTATATCAAAGCGTTTTGGCTCTCCTATTTTATAACCAATTTTGTTCACAATCATACGGTCGCCATTTTCAAGGGTTGGCATCATAGACTCACCATCTACTGCAATCGGTGTAAATAAAAAATAACGAATAACTGCTGCAATCGCAAATGCAATTAGAAGTGCCTTCGTCCATTCCCATAATTCATTCTTTTCCTTCACTTGTTTTTCCATCGAGATTTGCCCCCTTGTCTATCCCCATTTTAGATGATAGCTATTTAAGATGACAAGCAAAAAGAAAAGGGGCTTGCAATACAAGCCCCTCACTTTTAAGCCATAATTATCGAATTTCTTTAATACGAGCAGCTTTACCACGTAGGTTACGTAGGTAGTAAAGTTTAGCACGACGTACTTTACCACGACGTACAACTTCTAAGTTAGCGATTTTTGGTGTGTGTACAGGGAAAGTACGTTCAACACCTACACCGTAAGAAATTTTACGAACTGTGAAAGTTTCGCTAATACCGCCACCACGACGTTTAATAACTACACCTTCGTATACTTGGATACGTTCACGAGTACCCTCTACTACTTTCACGTGTACCTTAACAGTATCACCAGGACGGAAAGCTGGTAGATCAGTGCGAAGCTGAGCTTTTGTAATTTCTGTAATAATGTTTGACATTGTTTTCTCTCCTTAGACAGATGCTCTTGCACGCAATCTATGCCACAGCGGAACACCGTAATTCAGTACTTCACATAGAAGTACAGATTAGATGTTACCACAAATATAAACAGCAATCAAGCATCTTAATGGTTGTTTTTAAGATTTTCTACATACACTTTTTGTTTATCTGTTAATGGATAGTTTTCTAGTAAATCTGGGCGACGCTCCAATGTTCTTTTGAGTGACTGCTCTTCACGCCACTGCTCAATTTTTGCGTGATTTCCTGATAGTAAAATATCAGGTACTTTCATTCCGCGAAAATCAGCTGGTCGCGTATAATGAGGGTGCTCTAAAAGACCTGTAGAAAATGAGTCTTGTATATGGGACTCTTCCTGCCCTAAAACGCCAGGTAGTAATCGTACAACACTATCTATAACCGTCATAGCTCCTAGCTCTCCACCAGTTAAAACGAAATCTCCAATGGAAATTTCGTCTGTGACAAGATGCTGCCGAATGCGTTCATCATAACCTTCGTAATGACCGCATAAAAAAACAAGCTCCTTTTCTTGTGCTAGCTCTTCAGCCTTTCTTTGAGTAAAGCGTTCCCCTTGTGGACACATCAAGATGATTCGAGGATTTTTCCCAGCTGTAATCGCCTCTACCGCGCTAAACATCGGCTCAGGCTTCAACACCATCCCCGCACCACCGCCATACGGATAATCGTCCACTTGATTATGCTTGTTACCTGAAAATGTTCGAATATCAGTAACTTCTAGCTGAACAGCGCCTTTTTCCTGTGCCTTCTTCAATATTGAGGCACCAAAAATGCCTGTAAACATATCAGGAAACAGACTTAACACATGAATATTCATCATAGTAGACCATCCATTACATGAATCACAATTTTCTTGTCATCAACATTAATTTCCTTGACAATGTCTTCGATATATGGGATGTAATGCTCTTTTTTAGCACCCTTTACCACCCATACATCATTGGCACCTGTTTGAAGAATATCTGACACTACGCCAATCGTTTCGCCCTCTTCAGAAACAACTGTACATCCCATAATCTCATGAAAGAAAAATTCGTTTTCCTGTAATAAATCATCTGACAATTGGTCCTTTGTAACTTTTAGCATACCTTCTTTAAAAGGCTCTACAAAATTAATATTGTCCATGCCTTCAAAAGTTAATAAAATAAAGTTTTTATGACGACGTACCGATACAATTGTTACCCATGTCGGTTTTTTATCATTTTTTTTAAATGCTGCAAGCCTATTCCCTACTGCAAATCGTTCTTCTTCAAAATCTGTTGTTGATAAAACACGCACCTCACCACGAATTCCGTGCGTATTGACTATACGACCTACATTAAACCATTCCACAAATTTCACCTCATATCAATTTCGCCTTGGCGTAATTGTTGCTGTCGCTTCGCTTTCGCACAGATAAACAATGCGTCCGGATTTTGAATTGTGCACGCACAATTCATTCCTTTGAAAATCCGTGACATCCGCCAGAGGTTTTATCTTCATTCAGTAGGTGTTTGGATACCCACTGAAAAGGAACCAAAACTGCATTCATCTCACTACCTGTAGAGGTGGGAGTCTTCTGATGAATGAAGATAAAAAATGATAAAACATACTGTCTCCTTTAAGCTACTTGCTAATCAGAGTTTAAAAGTAACCATTCTCTCACTTTTTTCTAAAAAGCAGCTAAACATTTTGGAGAAGATGTTTTAGCTAAAGTATCTCAATGTTATTATGCTCAATTTTCTCTCAATATAATTGCTTTAAGTATATACCTATGAGGCACAAAGTAACAGATGACATTCTTTTCAACCTCCCATACATAAAGGAGATAAAAAAGGAAGGAACCGGCAAGCTCCCTCCTCCATAGTCCAGATTTTACGCTCCATGCTCAAGACCACTCCGAATTCCTAAATGCATGTAAACATACCAATCAGGACTCTCCTGTGCTTGCCGCGTGTAAAAAAGCGTGAACATCTATTCTATCAATCCAATATATCGACGTAGGTTTTTTTTTGATGGTGACTACCTGCCGCTGAATAAACAATTGTACGAATCGCTTTCGCTACTCGCCCTTGTTTGCCTATGACTTTCCCTCGATCCTCTGAATGAACAAAAAGTTTATAAACAATTCGATTTGCATTTTCATCCGTCTCAATACGAACTTCTTCTGGATAATCGACTAACGGTAAAACGATTGCTTCAATCAGCTGCTTCAAAAACGTCGCCCCCGATTATTTACTGAATTTTTGGTTATGGAATTTTTCCATGATTCCTTGTTCTGAGAACAAGTTACGCACTGTATCTGATGGTTTTGCACCGTCAGCTAACCATTTAAGAGCTTTCTCTTCATCGATGTTTACAGTAGCTGGTTGAGTTAGTGGGTTGTAAGTACCAACTGTTTCGATTTGACGACCGTCACGTGGTGAACGAGCATCTGCAACTACGATACGATAGAAAGGAGATTTTTTAGCTCCCATACGTTTTAAGCGAATTTTAACTGCCATATTAATAGCACCTCCGAATAAGTTTCACACAAGATAGTATATTATCAATGTTTAGGTTGTTTGTAAAGTGTTTTTTCTTAACACCTAAAAATTATTATTTAAACAATGAATCAAAGCCTGGTAATTTCATTTTTTTCTTCCCTTTACCACTTGCCATACCAGTCATTTGCTTCATCATTTTTTTCATTTCATCGAATTGCTTTATGAGACGATTTACCTCTTGAATAGATGTCCCAGAGCCTTTTGCAATACGTTTTTTGCGGCTACCATTAATGATTTCCGGATTTGTCTTCTCTGCCTTTGTCATCGAATAAATAATTGCTTCTACACGGCCCATTTGTTTATCATCTACTTTTACATTATCTAAGCCTTTGATTTTGTTAGCACCTGGAAGCATTTTTAGAATTTCATCAAGAGGTCCCATTTTCTTGACTTGCTGTAATTGTTCAACAAAATCATCGAATGTAAAGGTTTGGGATTTGAACTTTTCTTCTAATTCTTTAGCTTTGGCTTCATCTACATTCGCTTGCGCTTTTTCGATTAGTGACAGAACATCACCCATACCTAATATACGAGATGCCATACGCTCTGGATGGAATGGTTCAAGGGCATCCATTTTTTCGCCCATTCCGACAAATTTAATTGGTTTTTGTGTTACAGAACGGATAGATAATGCCGCACCACCACGCGTATCACCATCTAGCTTTGTTAAAACAACCCCTGTAATACCAATTGCTTCATTAAAGCTTTCTGCTACGTTTACAGCATCCTGTCCAGTCATTGCATCGACAACTAGGAATACCTCATCTGGCTCCTTTAACCCACGAATATCTTTTAATTCTTGCATTAAATCCTCATCAATATGCAAGCGACCAGCTGTATCGATAATGACAACGTCATGATGCTCTTCTTTTGCTTTTTCAATTGCCTGACGCGCAATTTCTACTGGTGATACGTCTGTTCCTAAGGAGAAAACAGGTAATGATAGCTGTTTTCCTAACGTTTGTAATTGTTGAACTGCCGCTGGACGATAAACGTCAGCTGCTACAAGCAAGGGCTTACGGTTATATTTTTTACGTAGCACATTTGCCAGTTTACCTGTAGTCGTCGTTTTCCCTGCACCCTGTAAGCCGACCATCATAATAACTGTTGGTGGCTTTGTATTAAATTTAATGGGACTTTGCTCACCGCCCATCAGTTGTGTTAATTCGTCCTGTACGATTTTAATTACTTGCTGGCCTGGTGTTAGGCTTTGCATAACATCTACACCAACTGCACGTTCGCTGACCTTTTTCACGAATTCTTTGACTACTTTTAAGTTAACATCCGCCTCGATTAAAGCAAATCGGACTTCACGCATCATTTCTTTAACGTCTTGTTCCGATACCTTACCTTTACCTTTAATCTTTTGGATCGTTCCTTGGAGTCGTTCCGCTAATCCTTCAAAAGCCATTGCTTTCGCCTCCTAATCCCATTCTTTCAACTGCTCAATAAGCGCAAGCTGTTCTTCAGCCGTCATGCTTTGTCCTGTTATTCCAGCTGTTAGCTGCGCAAGCATTTGTGTACGTTTTTGAAATTTGTCTAATAAACAAAGTTTTTCTTCATATTCTTCAAGCATCGCTTCTGTTCGACGAATATTATCATAAACAGCTTGACGTGAAATTCCGTATAATTCAGCGATTTCTCCAAGTGAGTTATCATCTAAATAATACAGTTCCATATAACTTCGTTGCTTATCTGTTAATAATGCTTGATAAAAATCGAAGAGAAAGTTCATGCGTGTTGTTTTTTCAAGTAGCATCGAATGTTTCTCCTCCTGTCCTTAGTCATTTGTATCATAACGAAATACGCCCGTCTGTGTCAAGGCAATTCCCTTGTCTAAAAGCCTCCATTCACTGCTTTCAGGTGTCTTACACCAATTGCCAGCATTCCCTTTTAAACAATGAATTGTCCATTTCACATACGAACGTTTCACTAACTAAATTACACAACTATCAATTACGCCCAAGCATAATTGCGTCTGGATTTTTTCGAGCCCCCAGAAAAGCTCCTCTTCAAAATCTGTGACATCTGCCAGAGGCTTTAGGCCAACAGATGTTTTTTGCGCGAAAGCGTAGTGCTAAAATAGCGTCAGTAGCACAATGTTGGTCACTCAGGCGTTTTCTCAGGATATGAAGATCTTATTTAGTGGTTTGTACGCCCGCTGAATAGGGAAAAATAGCATCTAGCTCACCCCTATAGAGATGGGCGTATTTTGTACTGACGTTTCACTTTTGATACAGTAAGATCTGTTGAATCAAGATTCCTCATTATTTTGTAATTCTTTATCTAACCCCTCAGCAAATAAACCATAGACATAGCGTTCTGCATCAAATGGCTGAAGATCATCCATCTTCTCACCAAGGCCTACAAACTTAACAGGAATGTGTAATTTATTACGGATTGCGAGGACAATACCGCCTTTTGCTGTACCATCGAGCTTCGTTAAGACAATTCCTGTAACATTTGTCGCTTCCTTAAACGTTTGTGCCTGCACAAGTGCATTTTGACCAGTAGTTGCATCTAAAGCCAATAATACTTCATGTGGTGCATTAGGTATTTCACGTGAAATGACACGATGTACTTTTTCGAGCTCATTCATTAAATTGACTTTGTTCTGCAAACGTCCAGCTGTATCACAAATTAACACATCTGCTTTGCGATTTTTCGCTGCACGAATAGCATCGTACATCACTGCTGCTGGGTCAGAACCCTCTGATTGTTTAATGACCTCACAGCCAACACGGTCGCCCCATACTTGTAATTGATCGATGGCTCCAGCACGGAACGTATCACCCGCAGCCAAAACAACTGTTTTACCCTGAGATGTTAAACGATGCGCAAGTTTACCAATTGTTGTTGTTTTCCCAACGCCGTTTACTCCAACAAATAGAATCACTGTTAGGTCACCATCGGGCTGCATGTTTAAATCAATTAAATCTTCTTCACCTTGCTCATAAATTTCAACAAGCTTCTCAGAGATTACTGTTTGAATGCCATTTGTATCTTTAATATTCTTTCGTTGAACCTCAAAACGTAATTTATCCATTAGCTCCATAACTGTTTCAAAGCCAACGTCAGCCTGCAGTAATAAATCTTCTAGTTCTTCAAAGAAATCCTCATCCACTTTTCGATAACGTGCCACTAAATCGTTTACTTTTGAGGTAAAGGAATTTCGCGTTTTTTCCAGACCAGCTTTGAATTTTTGCGTAATGGACCATGCAGAAGGTTTTTTCTCTTCCACAATCGCAACCTCTTGCACTTCTTGCTGCTCTGGTTCCTCCATTAATTCAGGAAGTTCTGTTTCAATAGGACTCTCCGTTTTTGAAGTTTCCTCTACTTTGTCAATCTCCTCTACAGTTGCTTCGATAAGAGTAGGCTCTGCGGCATCTTCATGCTTTTGCTCGTCAGCAGTTCCAGACTCATTTTCATTAACTTCTACAACTTTTTCTTCTTCTTCTGCTGGATTACCCATCAGCTTATCTTTTAAACGTTTAAAAAAACTCATGCTTGTTCGCTCCTTTGCTCCGCAAGTACGGGTTCATCTTCTAATTTTACTGATACAAGTTTCGAGACACCAGACTCCTGCATTGTAATCCCATACAATACATCGGCTCCCTCCATCGTTCCTTTACGATGGGTGATGACAATAAATTGTGTGTTTTGGCTAAATTTTTTCAAGTATTGACTATATCGAACTACATTTGCCTCATCTAGTGCTGCCTCAACTTCATCTAAAATACAGAATGGCACAGGTCGTATATTTAAGATAGAGAATAGTAATGCGATGGCAGTAAGTGCACGCTCACCACCAGAAAGCAAACTTAGATTTTGCAATTTTTTCCCTGGAGGTTGGGCCACAATTTCTATACCTGTTTCAAGTAAGTTTTGCGGCTCCAGTAATACTAAATCTGCTTGCCCACCGCCAAATAATTCACGGAATACACGTTTAAATTGTTCACGAATAGCATAGAACGTTTCGCTAAATCGCAATGTCATCTCCTCATCCATTTCTTTAATGGCTTCATGCAATGTTTCCTGAGCAGCAAGAAGATCCTCACGTTGCTCTGTCAAGAATGAATGACGTTCTAGCACTCTATCATATTCTTCAATCGCGCTCAAATTAACAGGACCAAGCTCTTCAATTGATTTTTTCAACAGTTTCACTCTGCGTCTCATATGTTCTTCATCTTTAATATCTATTGCAATCTCCTCAGCCTCCTCAAGGATTAGCTGATAGTTTTCCTCTAGCTGCTCATTAAAACTTTTAATTTCAAATTCTAAGCGACTCCGTTTTAGCTCATTTGCACGTATTGCTTCAAGGTAACCTTTATGTATACGTTGCAATTCTTTAAGCTGATCCTCAAAAGTAGCGAGTTGCTGCTGTTGTGCTACTTTTTCATCCTTTTTCTGAGTAATCGTGTTTTGTAATGAATCTCTTCTCTCTTTCCATGTAGCAACCTGTTCCTCTACTTCTTCATCACTTAAAAGTTTTGTTGATTCATCAGATTGTAGCCAGATTATTTCCTGAGAAATACTATCCATCTTTTGCTGAGCCTTGTTTAATTGTAAAGCTATTTCTGCTGTAGCAATTTGTACTTGGGACATTTGCTCTTGAATAACTGCTAATTTGGAGCGTTTTTCTGCCAATTGTTCACGCAGCACATCTTTCTCCGTTTCGCTCTGTAGCTTTATTTTGCTAAGGTGCTCTACAGTACCATTAATCTCTAATAGCTCTGTCGCAAGGGTTGTTAAACGATTTGTAGCCACTTCCCTTTGAGCTAATAATGTTTGCTCGCGTGTCTTAACATCTTGTGTCTCATTTGAGGCATAGGATACGCGTGCGGATAAGCTTTTCTCGACAACATCAAGCTCCCGAATACGACTTGCCTGTTGTAATTCGTCCTTTCGAAGCTGCTCGCCTACAAGTTTCAAATGTTCTACTTGATCTCGCAATGCTGCTAGCTTCTCCTTTTCCACTGAAACAGCCTGTTCAGCACTAAAAATAGATGCTTCCAACGCTTCTAATTTGACAATTAGACCATCTAATTCAGCCTTTCTTGTAAAAAGCGAAGATTGTTGCTTCGTTGCACCACCAGTCAATGAACCACCTGCATTAACAATATCACCATCAAGTGTCACCACACGATAGCGGAAACCACATAATCGAGCAATTTGACTTGCACCCTCTAAACTTGATGCAACAATTACATTGCCTAGAAGATTCTCAACAATTGTACGATTATCCTCATGGAACGTCACAAGCCCCTCCGCCATTTGTACAAAAGCAGGATGCTCTATTGCTAATTGAATAGTAGATGGACTGATTTTACGTGACTTCATAACTGTCTTTGGCAAAAATGTCGCACGACCAGCTCTTTTTTGCTTCAACCAATGTATAGCCTGTTGAGCATGACGCTCATCTATTGTCACGATATGTTGAGAAGCTGCACCTAAGGCTGTTTCAATCGCTTGGGAGTATTTTCCGTCTACTTGAATTAATTCAGCGACAGCCCCTTCAATACCTACGAGCTCACCTTTATCACGGGCCAGTAATACTTCTTTAACACCCTGGAAGAAACCTGAAAAGTCAGCTTCAAGCTCTGCTAATGTATCTTTTCTAGCCTTAAGCTGCTGTTGGTGTTGATAAGCTTTATAAAGCATGTCCTGCTTTTCATTAAAAGATGCATTGACCCTTTTAAGCTCTATTTGCAATGATTCATACTGCTCAAGCTTTCCTTGCAAATCCTTTGTTGTAGTATTGTGAGCCATAGCTAGCTTTTCTTTTTCTGTAATAATTTGGGCAAGCTCTTGTCCGATTTCATCTGTTTGATCTGTCATTCGTGCTGCCATCGCTTTTTGCTGCTCCAATTGTTGATCAATATTCTTTAATTCGTTTTTAATCGTTGCCTCTTCATTTAAAGAGTCAATATAGCGGTTTTTTTGCTCTTCAATCTCTTGCTCAATTTCTGTAACAGAGCGATTTACTGATTGTTCCAGTTGCTTGATGCTCTGTTTTAACACCAGTACGTCTTGCTGCTTCACCGTAAATAGCTCTTTTTTTTCTGCTTCCTGTAAAATCAGAGCCTCTACCTCAGCCTTTGCCTCCTCTAATGAGGCATTCAATTGCAGCAATTGATTCGATGCATTTTGTCGCTTCTCTGCCATCAATGCCTTACGACCATCCCAGCGTTCGACTTCCATTGTCGCATTCACAAAGTCCGATTGAGTAGTATCTAAGTAGTCATCTAGCTCCTTTAACAGTTTGCGAATACTTGTTGCTTGTTTTTCGACAGCAGCAATGGAATGGGCTTGTTTTTGCTCTGTCTCAGATAACTCTGTGAACTCAGCTTCCAGAGCATGCAAAGATTGTGCACAATTTTTTAAATCGTGCACAAGAATAGCGATATCAAAATCTTTTAACTCTGTAGACATTTGCACATAATCTCTTGCACTCGATGCCTGAATTTCAAGCGGTTCAAGCCGACTATCTAATTCATGTAATATATCTAACACACGATATAAATTTTCATCTGTTTCAACAAGTTTATGCTCTGCCTTTTTCTTTCTTAGTTTGTACTTTAATACACCAGCTGCCTCTTCGAAAATCGAACGTCGGTCATCGGGTCTGCTATTTAAAATCTCATCAACACGGCCTTGCGAAATAATTGAAAATGCCTCTTTTCCAAGACCTGAATCCATAAACAAGTCCGTAATATCCTTCAGGCGACACTGTTGGTTATTTAATAAATATTCACTATCACCTGAACGGTATACGCGTCTTGTTACGCTGACCTCTGTATATGAAAAAGCAAGTTGTTCATCTGTATTATCTAAAACTAATGTTACCTCCGCAAAATTTAGCGGCTTTCGAGAATCGCTGCCAGCAAAAATAACATCCTCCATCTTAGATCCACGTAACGACTTTGCCGATTGCTCCCCAAGTACCCAACGAATAGCATCAGTGACATTACTTTTCCCACTGCCATTTGGTCCGACAACTGCTGTAACACCAGGTACAAAATCAATTCCAATGCGCTCCGCAAAAGATTTAAAGCCAATCACTTCGAGTCGTTTTAGGAACATTTATTAAGCCTCCTCTTTCGCAGCTTGCTCACGCATTGTTCGCATTGCACATTGTGCAGCTTGCTGCTCGGCTTCTTTTTTCGATTTCCCTCGACCAATACCAAGCTCCTGTCCATTCAATAGAACACTTGATACAAAGGTACGGTTATGTGCAGGACCCTTTTCATCAATAATTTCGTAATGAAGTAATCCGTTATTTGTTTGTTGTACCATTTCTTGCAATTGGCTTTTAAAATCCATCACATGCGAAAAAGCACCGATTTCTACTTTTGGGAACACGATACGTTCTAAAAATGACACGACCGTTTGCAAATCTTGATCTAAATAAAGAGCACCTACAAATGACTCAAAAACATCAGCAAGTAGCGCTGGGCGTTCCCGTCCACCTGTCAATTCCTCACCTTTTCCGAGTAATACGAAGCGACCAAAACCTAATTCATTTGCAAAAATAACAAGAGATGGCTCACATACAATAGATGCTCGTAGCTTCGTTAACTCGCCCTCACTCATACTAGGGTATTTCTCAAAGAGGTATTTAGAAACAGACAGTTCAAGTACTGCGTCTCCTAAAAATTCAAGACGCTCATTATCCGTAAACAATTTACGGCGATGCTCATTCACATAAGATGAATGCGTGAATGCTTGATACAATAAATTTTTATTAATAAATGTGATACTTAATTCATGCTGTAACAGCTCGAATTGATTGCGTACTTTTTCAGGAAGTACGCCAGATTTCTGCATAGTTCCTTTTCTTTTCATAGCCATTGAACAATCTGCCTTCCTAATAGTTTCTACCGTCTTAGTGTACCTTTTTCAAGGCGTTTATGCAAAATTATTTCGGCTTAAATACAATGTTTTGGAAGTTTTTTTGCAAATTAATTTCCAAGACAAAAAAAGGGACGACTATAGTTCAAAAAATGAACCATTTCGCACCCTTTTAAATACACCTTAGCAATATAAATCTGCTCTTAATATTCGAATCAGAACAGTAATAATTTCTGCAAGAGGCTTTAACTTTATTCAACTATCTCATAAACACTTACCGCATTCATGTCAGCACCTATAATGGTGATCAATTTTGAATAAAGTTAAAATGAAATTAGTTTAATTTACTTTCAATGTATGAAATTGCAGAACCTACTGTTGAGATTTTTTCAGCATCTTCATCAGAAATTTCCATATCAAACTCGTCTTCAAGTTCCATTACAAGTTCAACTACATCTAATGAGTCAGCACCTAAATCATCACGGAAAGAAGCTTCTAGTGTTACTTCGCTTTCTTCAACGCCTAAGCGGTCCACGATTACTTTTGTTACGCGATCTAATACTGTAGACAAATCATTCACCTCCCCTCAAATGATTATACAAAAAAAACTTATTGATGACTAATTGAAATTACATCACCATGCCGCCATCAATATGCAATGTCTGACCCGTCATATAATTTGCATCATCTGAAGCTAGAAAAGCTACTGCCTTTGCAATATCCTCCGGCTGCCCAAGTTTCGCCAGTGGAATTTGAGTTAGCATTCCCTGCTTTAATTCTTCTGGTAATTGATCTGTCATTTCTGTTTCGATAAATCCTGGTGCAATCGCATTTACTAAAATATTTCGCGATGCTAATTCCTTTGCTGTTGTTTTTGTTAATCCAATTACACCAGCTTTAGCAGCTACATAATTTGCCTGCCCAGCATTACCAGCAACTCCAACGATAGAAGAAATATTAATAATGCGCCCTGCTCGCTGCTTCATCATTTGACGTGTTACAGCTTTGGTGCAAAGGAAAACACCTTTAAGATTTGTATCTAACACATCATCCCATTCGTCTTCCTTCATACGCATTAACAAGTTATCACGTGTGATTCCTGCATTATTCACTAAAATATCAAGTGAGCCAAATGTCTTCACTGCTGTATCCATTAATGCTGTAACTTCCTCTGTTTGTGACACACTCGCTTGTACGGCAATAGCCTCTCCGCCATTTTCTTGAATCATTGCGACAACCTCTTCTGCCTTTGCTTGAGAGCCACTATAGTTAACGACAACTTTAGCTCCTTCATCAGCAAGCTTTAATGCTATAGCACGTCCTATTCCACGCGAAGCGCCTGTTACAACGGCTACCTTACCCTCTAATTTACGCATTAATTGTCCACTCCTTTGCCGCTTCTATCACTGCCTCTAACGATGCTTCATCATAAACACAATAAGTTGCAACAGAGCGATCGATTTTTTTCACTAAGCCGCTTAATACTTTACCTGGACCACATTCAATAAAGACATCAACACCTTGCGCAATCATTTCACGCACAGAAGCTTCCCACTGTACGGCACTATAAACTTGTTCTACTAATTCTTGTTGAATAGCAGAGACATTCTCTAATTCTTTTGCCATAACATTACCGATTACTGGAATTCGGGGCTCTAATAATGATATAGTCGCTAATGTTGCTCCTAATTTATCAGAGGATGGACGCATTAACTCTGAATGGAACGGACCACTAACAACTAAAGGAATTGCTCGTTTGGCACCTGCTTCCTTTGCAGCTACAGAAGCTTTTTCAACGCCTTCCTTTGTACCAGAAATAACGATTTGCCCTGGACAGTTAACATTTGCTACCTGAACCGGATCACCTGCTTCAGATACTTTTTCAGTTACTTCATGCAGTGCCTCAAGCTCCATCCCAAGAATGGCTGCCATTGCCCCCTGTCCAGCAGGTACAGCTTCATTCATATAAAGACCACGCTTATGCACAACAGAAACTGCATCTTCAAAAGATAACACGCCTGCTATAACAAGTGCTCCGTATTCTCCAAGTGAATGTCCAGCAGCATAATTTGGCGTAATTCCTGCTGCCTGCAATTTTTCTGCAACCATTACACCAGTTGTTAATAGAGCTGGCTGTGCATGGTATGTTAATGTTAATTCCTCAGCAGGCCCCTCTAACATAAGCTTCGATAATTCAAAGCCAAGTGATTGATCTGCACGATTATAAAAAGCCTTGCTGTCTGCTGAATTTTCAACAAACTCCTGCCCCATACCTACTGTCTGTGAGCCTTGACCAGGAAAAATAAATGCTATTTTCGTCATTCTTCGTTAACCCCTTTTTAATCAATTATGCCTCGGCAAAATTGCGTCCAGAATCGGCTTTGTGCTTAGGCCTGCGTGATGCAGGTCAGTTAGCCGTTATCGCATGGATGCGATGGTTTTAGGCTAACATCCTTTATGAACTCCTTTCCGATTCCGTGACATCTGCCAGAGGCTTTAACTTCTTTCAACTGAAAGAAGTTAATCAATTTCTAAGTGACGCACTGTCTCGGTAATCGTTGAGATCACTGTATGCTCTACCATTGTACTTGCTTGGCGGATTGCACTGTAAATGGCTTTTGCATTGGATGAACCATGTGCCTTAATAACAGGTGCCTGTAAGCCAAATAAAGCTGCACCACCATACTCTGTATAGTCCATTTTATTTTTCAAATCACGTAAATTACTTTTCATCAGAGCTGCTGAAATTTTTGTTTTTGTAGAAGACATAAATGCCTCCTTCAGCATTGAAAATAAAGCACCCGCTGTTCCTTCGATTGATTTCAGCACCATATTTCCTGTAAAACCATCTGTTACAACAACATCTGCTACCCCTTCTAGTAAATCACGTGCTTCCACATTGCCAATAAAGTTTAAATCTGCTTCTTTTAACAGTTCAAAGGCAGCTTTAGTTAATTCGTTCCCTTTTTTATCCTCAGTACCGATATTCAGCAAACCAATACGCGGCTTTTGTAAGCCACCAACCTTTTTGGCATAAATATCACCCATAATTGCATATTGCAATAAATGCTCAGGTCGTGCATCTGCATTTGCACCAAGATCTAGCATTAAAAAGCCTTTACCATCTAATGTTGGTAATGTAGTCGCAAGCGCAGGTCTAGCAATCCCTTCAATTCGACCGACTTTAAATAGACCTCCTGCCATTAAAGCTCCTGTATTGCCTGCGGAAAGACATGCATCTGCTTTCCCTACTTCCACTGCATCCATTATTTTCGCCATAGATGAATCCTTTTTACGACGAACAGCGCGTGCAGGATCGTCAGTTCCTTCCACAACTTCTTCACAATGTATAACAGTCAAACGATCATGTATTTTTAAAAATGGCTCAAGCTTTTCTTGTTGACCATATAATTGTATTTCTAAATTTGGAATTTGCTCTAACGCCAAAAGCGCACCCTCAACAACTGATTTTGGTGCGTTGTCGCCACCCATTCCATCAAGTGCTAATTTCATTGTTGTTCACCTTAACCTTTCGTGCGGTACATATCAAATTCACCAACAAAAACAGTTTCACCATTTACTGTAGATGTTACCTCTACTTTTGTCCGATGATTTTCATCATTACGTGCGATAACAACTGCCTTTGTAATAACACGATCTCCAGCTCTAACAGGTTTCACAAATGTTATATTCGAATGCACTGTCAATGCCAGTTCGTCATCAATAACCGCTACCGCTAATGAGTTTGCTTGTGCGAACAAATGATGTCCACGGGCGATGCCATTGCGTTGAAAAACATGCTCTTCTTTTACGTCAAAAATAGATAATGCACGATTATCCAATTCAATATCAATAATTTCTCCGATTATTTCATCAATCGGTAGTGATTTTACTTCATTTTCATAGGTTTTCGAAGCAACATCTTTAATTCGCTCTCGCAATTCTGGAATTGCTAATTCCATGCGATCTAAACGAATCGTTTGGACACTCACCTGAAACTGTGTTGCAAGCTGTTCATCTGTGACGAATGGATTTTCAGCTATCGTTTCAGATAATAGTCGCTGTCGCTCTTTTTTCGTTCGTCTCAACATCATTCGCCACCTTTTTAGTTGTTATTAGCACTTGGTACTAATATCAGTATATAGACTATAAAAAAAGAATGCAAGACCTGTTTTCAAAACAAGCCCTTACATCCTATTGATAGCATCTGAATGATTATTAATCGAAGCGTTCTCCTTGCAATACTCCTGACTGTTCAAGCATTGCCCGTAACGCTTGATAGTCATCATGATGCCAAAAAGCATCTGTCTCAAGTATCTCGATAGCATCTTTTCTCGCAGTCTCAAGAATACGATAATCATGCACTAAATCTGCTACTTTAAAGTCTGGCAGACCACTTTGCTTCCGACCAAAAAAATCACCTGGTCCACGCAGCTCCAAATCTTTTTCAGCCAGCCGGAACCCATCGTTCGTTTCTGTCATTGACTGCATTCGCTCTTTCCCTTCGTCTGATTTTGGGTCAGCTAGTAATACACAATACGACTGGTGCTCCCCACGTCCAACACGCCCTCGCAGCTGATGCAATTGTGCTAGCCCAAAGCGTTCTGCATCATAAACAAGCATAAAAGTTGCATTCGGTACATTCACCCCAACCTCAACAACTGTTGTTGATACAAGCACATCTATTGCCCCCTCACTAAAGGCACGCATAACAGCATCTTTTTCATCAGCTGTCAGACGACCATGCATTAATCCAACATGGTATCGTCCGCTAAAATACGTAGCAAGCTGCTCATAAATCTCAACTGCATTTTGGACATCAAGCTTATCTGATTCCTCGATGAGTGGACAAATCGCATAAGCCTGTCTACCAGCAGCAAGTTCCATTTCAAGCTTTGACAAAACAGAGCCGAATTGCTCCTTTTTCATCCAGTGCGTTTCAATCTGCTTACGTCCTGCTGGCATTTCATCAATAATGGAAACATCCATTTCTCCAAACGCTGTGATGGCAAGCGTACGTGGAATAGGGGTTGCTGTCATAAAAAGTACATCTGGATTATTCCCTTTATCGCGCAGGATTCTACGCTGCTCAACCCCAAAACGATGTTGTTCATCTGTAATAACAAAACCAAGATTACAAAAAATAACATCCGGCTGAATCAAGGCATGTGTTCCAATCAAAATATCAATATTTCCATTAGCAAGCTCCTCCAAAAGCAAGCGACGCTCTTTTGTTTTTGTTGATCCAGATAGTAAAGCGACACGTACACCAAATGGCTCAAACCATTCTGTCAAGTTTTCAGCATGTTGTTCTGCTAATATTTCTGTCGGCGCCATCAACGCTCCCTGAAAGCCTGCAGTAACAGCCCCATATAGGCAGATTGCCGCAACAACAGTTTTCCCTGACCCAACATCTCCCTGAAGTAAACGATTCATACGATGCGGTTCTTTCAGATCTTTGCAAATCTCATTGACCACACGTTTTTGAGCAGCCGTTAATTCATAAGGTAACGATGCAATGAAGGCACGCAGTTTTTGTAAATCATATTGTATAATAGTGCCATGCTCACTATCCTTTCTAATTTTTCGTAAAGCTTGGATTCGTAGCTGAAAGAATAGTAACTCTTCATAGGCAAAGCGTCGTCTAGCCTGTTTTGCATGCTCGGCATCAAGAGGGAAATGAATTCCTTCAAGACCATCAGCTATTGGAGCAAGCTTATAGGCCTCTTGTAAATGTAATGGAATAGCATCTGGTATCTCTGCGCCAATGTCATCTAACGCTTGTCGCATGTATTTACGAAATCGTTTTTGCGGAATCAAGCCTTTCAAGCTATAAACAGGCTCAAAATCAACTTGATCTGTCTTTGGACCAAATGTGACAGATGTTCCATTGATTACCTGTCTGCCTCTGTCCCACTTACCTGTGACCGTAATAATAGCTCCAGGAATAAGCTTTTGCTTTAAATAGCCTTGATTAAAAAAAACAACCTTTACTAAATGGCGACCTGCCAGCACTGTCACCTGTAATCTTGATTTATTGCGACCTAAAAACAAAATTGTCGGTTCACGCTCAACTTTACACTCAACGGTAACACGCTCATTATGGGGTGTTTGTGTCAAATCCTTTAACCGAAAATCCTCATGTCTATGTGGAAACGTCCATAATAAATCTGCTATCGTCTCAATGCCTAATGCCTCTAAATGTCCTGCAGTTTCCTTCCCGATTCCCTTTAATCCGGTGACTGGACTCGTTAAATCAGTCATCTTGTACGACAACTCCTTTCATGATGCTGGCTATATCAATTTCGCCTTGGCGTAATTGCGTCCGGATTTTGAATTGTGCCCGTACAATTCATTCCTTTGAAAATCCGTGACATCCGCCGGAGGCTTTATCTTCATTCAGTAGGTGTTTGGACACCCACTGAAAAGGAACCAAAACCGCTTTCATCTCACCACATGTAGAGGTGGGAGTCTTCTGCTGAATGAAGATAAGTTAAATGTTCTATGTAGCTAATAGCTTTTTCATTTACACTGTATCATAAATCTACAGTCTTTCCTTACAATAAACATTTTCAAATGCACTAAAAAATCCCTACCTCAAATTGAAGGTAGGGCCTTTCAATATTTCTATTCTACATATTGTTTAAAAATGTAAATGTTCCTATCATACTGGTTTGTTAATTTCACAGGAAAAACGAGTAATTTCATTTACAAATGCTTCATCTACTTCTATGCCTAGTCCTGGCTTATTACTAAATTGAATGACATCTCCATTATAGTGGACCTTAGCCACATCCTTTATAAACATGAGGGGACCGACCATCTCATTTGTTTGAATAATGTTTTTACTCATCGCTAGATGTGCTCCAGCCATTGTACCGATAGCTGATTCAACCATCGAACCAACTTGACATGGCATGTCGGCTGCCTCTGCTAAACTCGCTAAAGCTAAAGCAGGATAAATGCCACCAGATTTCATTAGTTTAATATTAAGCATATCAGCTGCTCGCATCTCAATAACATTCACTAAATCGTAAATATTATGTACACCTTCATCAATCATTACTTTATTATTTACAACAGATCTAATTTCTTTTAAAGCTCTTATATCATGTGCCTTCACTGGCTGCTCATACCAATCCACATGACAATCAGACGTTTCGTGTATTACCTTTAATGCCTCAATTCTATTCCAGCCTTGGTTAGCATCAACACGAAGTTGAATAGTGTTTCCTATAGCATTTCTGACTGCTTTAATTCTTTCAATATCGGTGTCTGCGTTGGTACCTACCTTCATTTTTATATTCCTAAAACCTGCTGCCACAAAACTCCGTGCATCTTCCGCCATTTCCTGAGGATCTTTAATACTAATTACTCGTGGAACCTGTAGCTCCTCATGTGCTTTCCCACCAATTAATTGATATACTGGCTGCCCTGTAATTTTTCCCATTAGATCATAGATAGCTATATCTAGTGCAGCTTTTGCAGAAGGAACGCCATTTATCTTATGATTAAATTTTTGATGAATGCGATCAATAGCAAATGGGTCTTCATTTATTATTAATGGAGCTAATTCATGTTTAATAATTTGATAAGTACTTTCCCAAGTTTCTCCTGTTACATTTTGATCAGGAACAGCCTCACCCCAGCCTACTATCCCCTTATCCGTTTCAATTCTTACAAATATGGTTGGCATATCATCTAAATGAACATATGAAATGATAAAAGGTTCTTTTAATAATAATCGCGCAGCAAACACTTCAACTTTCTTTATTCTCATGTTTAACATCCTTTCTACTTCATGCAAATCCTTTATTGATAATGATTTACTAGTTCAATAAATAACTTTATCGCATCAGGAAACACATCTTCATCAAGATCAAACTTTGGATGATGATGTGGATATTGACTCTTTTCTCCACCCATACCGACAAAGATGAAGGCACCAGGTTTTTTCTGTAAATAATAGGAGAAATCCTCCCCTCCCATAACTGGATTAACCAATTCAAATACTTCATGCCCAAATTCTCTGCAAACAATGTTTTCCACAAATTTTGACTCATTTGGATCATTTATAAGCGGTGGGGTGCCTATTATAAAACGAACCTTTCCTTCTGCACCAAAAGCTTGACATATTCCCTCTGTTAAATTGACCATTTTTGTTTGAATGATATTGACTGTTTCTGGCGTCAATGCTCTTATTGTTCCTATTAATCTCGCTGAATCAGGGATAATATTATACGTTGTACCAGCTTGAACATTTCCTACTGTAATAACTCCTGCTTCAATTGGATTTATGCTTCTGCTTATTATACTTTGAAAGGCTTGGATTAAACTGCTTGCAATATAGATGGGATCAATTGTTTCATGAGGCATCGATCCATGGCCACCGTATCCTTTGATATCAATTTCAAAATCATCAATGGAAGCCATCATTGGCCCATGAGTTAACCCAATTCTTCCTTTTTCAAGACCCTGCCATAAATGAATACCAAAAATAGCATCTATTCCTTCTAAAATACCTTGTTTAATTAGTAAGTCAGCTCCACTCGGTGTGATTTCTTCTGCAGATTGGAATATGAGTACAACATTTGGTTCAACCTCATTTCTCGATAGCCATTCAGCAACAGCTAGTAATATTGCAGTATGACCATCATGACCACACATATGAGCAATCCCTGGTTTTTTAGAGATATATGTTTTTTCTCCCTCTTCAACAATCGGCAGCGCATCTATGTCTGCTCTTAGTGCTATAGTTTTCGAACCTTTTGACCCCTTTACTAATCCAACAACACTAGGTGGTCCAAAAGACAATATGTCAATATTCAACTCCATCAATCTATTTCGAATGAATTTACTTGTTTCAAATTCCTGACCAGAAAGCTCAGGGTATTGATGAAGATATCTTCTGTCTTCAATTGCTCTTTTTGTCAAAGACTCTAAATTTATGATTTCCATTAGTAAAACTCCTTTTTAAAACGGCCCATACTGAATAATCTGCGCAATAATTAGTGATACAACAGCAACCGTAACCTGCAATAACATGAAAGGTAGAATCCACCTTATCCATTTTCCCCATGGTATCCCTGCAATTGAGAGTCCAGCCATAAGGAATCCGACTGTCGGAAAAATGATATTAGACATACCATCACCAAATTGATAAGCAAGAACTGCCGTTTGCCTTGTAACACCGATCATATCAGATAAAGGAGCCATGATTGGCATAGTTAAGGCAGCTTGTCCGCTCCCTGATGGCACCAAAAAATTCAAAAATAGCTGGAAAACAAACATACCTACCGCATTTAATGCTGGAGGAATAGTATCAAGTATTGAGGCTGTATGATATAAAATAGTATCGATAAGCCCGGAATTATTAAAAATAACAAGAATCGTTTGAGCTAAACCAATAATTAATGCACCACCAATTAAATCTCCCGCACCTTTCATAAAGGAATTAGCAATTCGGGATGGCGATTGCTTTCCAATAAGCCCCATTAAAATACCAAATAATAAAAACAAGCCAGCTATTTCAGTAATATACCATCCTAATTTAATGACACCATACATCAGGACAACGAAATTCAAGAGAAATGTTAACATAACGAGCTTATGACTTAATTCCATCTTGATTGACTGATTCGCAAGCCCTTCCTTATTGCCAAATTTAAAATTTCCATAGAAACCGAGTGAAGGGTTATTTTTTACCTTCCTAGCATAGCGATAGACATAAACTGTAGCTATGACATATAAAATGACAAAAATGATAAGACGTAAAGCAATTCCAGAGAACAGTGGCAGTCCAGCTATTTCTTGCGCTATCCCGACAGTGAATGGATTCATTACTGCTGCTGAAAAGCCAACTGATGCTCCAAGAATGACAATAGCGAATCCTGTAATAGCATCAAAGCCCAAAGCAATGGCAAGTGGGACAAGTATGCCCACATAAACGATTGTTTCATCAGACATTCCCATTAATGAACCTGCACATGCGAAAAATAACATTAACACGGGAATAATCAACATCTCACGCTTTGCCATTTTCACTGATAGCATTGCAATAAACGATTCTAATGCCCCTGTTGCTGAGAGTATTCCAAAGGTTCCTCCAACAATTAAAACAAAGAAAATAATACTCGCACCCTGCATCATACCTGAATGAATACTGCTAAAAACATCCAAGAATCCTATTGGGTTCATATCCGTGTAAGTAAAGGTCCCTGGCTGGATCACTTCTCGTCCATTCAATTCTTCTCGTTGAAACTCACCTGCCGGAATGATATACGTCAACACAGCCGATAGAATGATAAGGCAAAATATTAAGACATATACATTTATTCCTTTCTGTTGATCATTTAATTCTGTATCTTTTTTAGTTACAAATTTACCCATAAGCAGTCCCCCATTTTATAAACGCTTTTATTTCTCCCACAACGTCATCCCCTTTTTTTGAAATTTCCGTCTTCTAAATTGTAAGTGATAGTATCGAAAATAAAAAATTGCTATTTCTAATAGTAACTATTGATAAATTTACATATAGATAAAGAACATTTCCTCTGTTTTCCTATTTATGTTATTAAAAATTTGATAATAAAAACGCTCCATTCTACAATACATTTGCAGAAAAGAGCGATGGTCATTTCATTTTTATATTTAAATCGTTCGCCAAGTATCTTTCACTAAATCGATAAACGTACTCACATTACTAAATTCCTTAGAATTATGTGGATAAATCAAATATGTTGGTAACCTTTTAGGAAAACGATTTAACACCTGAAGACTTCCCTTATTTACCTCCTTTTTTATCAATATATCACTCAGTAATGCTAAACCCACTTGTCCCACAGCCGCTCTTTTTATAGCCTCTTCACTTCCAAATTCGACAATTGTTTTTGGGTCACATTGAATGTCACGAAGGCAACTTCTTATATTATCATCCAATCCGTAGGTTATAAATGGGTATTCATCAAATATTTCCTCAGTTGTTCTGTCCTTTATAATATTAGGGTTACCAACTAGTACTAAATCCTCTTCCTCAAGTAGAACTCCTTCTATACCTGAATAATTAGGCTTTCCTGCTACAAATCCTAAATCTGCCTGATTAGAGCTTACAAGTGCAGCTGTTTCCCTACTGTTCGCACATAGAAGCTTTAAATTTACCTGTGGATATAGCTTTAAAAATGAACCTATAATATGGGATAAATAATATCCACAATAAAATTCTGGAGCGGCAATTGTTAAATGACCATAAGGCTTTTCAAAATTTTTCAAATCCTCCTCCATTTCTTCTAGGATGTTAAATAATTTATCTGTATGCTCCTTTAAAATCTTTCCGACTTGAGAAAGAAACATTTTCTTTCCCATCCTATTGATTAAAGTATGGCCTATCTCATCCTCTAACGCCTTAATTTGCTGGCTAATCGTTGGCTGACTGTAATTTAATAGTTGAGCTGCTTTGGTAAAATTAAGATAAGTCGAAACAACATGGAATGTTTTTAAATTGCGTAAATCCATTACCTCACTCACACCCTTGTTAGAAAATCAATTTAAATTTTTTTATTAAATATCATACTATCAAAAATAATGAAACGTAAGAGAATGTTATTTCCAAGTATGTAGAGGGTGCTAAAGTACTAACCCATCGTGATAAAATAAACATGCTATCCCATAAATAGATAGCATGTTTAGTCAGCAACTTATTGAATTGCTTTAATACTCTGTAACCCACCATTTTCTAAAATGGCTTTACTAATCGCTTTACCTGTCGGTGTCGCAGCCAAACCACCTCGGGCAGTTTCCTTTAAATTTGGACTCATAGATTGTCCGATTCGATACATCGCCCCAATTACTTCATCACAAGGAATACGGCTTGTGACACCTGCGAGGGCCATATCAGCTGCCACAAGTGAATTAGCCGCTCCCATTGCATTTCGTTTTACACATGGGACCTCTACTAACCCAGCTACAGGATCACAAACAAGACCTAGCATATTTTTAAGTGTAATGGCAAACGCTTCAGAACATTGTTGCGATGTACCACCAGCCATTTCAACGATAGCTGCCGCAGCCATACCTGCTGCTGAGCCAACCTCTGCCTGGCAGCCACCAGCAGCACCAGAAATGGAGGCATTATTGGCAACTACAAAACCAAAGGCACCCGAAGTAAATAAATAGCGAATCATTTGTTCACGTGTTGGATTTAACTTATTTTTAACAGCAAATAATGTACCTGGAACAACCCCAGCTGAGCCTGCGGTTGGTGTTGCACATATTGTTCCCATCGCCGCATTAACCTCATTCGTTGCAACCGCCTTGCTGACAGCATCTAATAATAAATCTCCAGATAAGGATTTTCCTTGTGCTATATAAGTTTGAAGCAAAACGGCATCTCCACCAGTTAAGCCTGTCACAGACTGCACACCTTTTAAGCCACGTTCAACAGCCTCCTCCATGACCGTTAGATTACGATCCATTTGCCCCATAATTTCTTCTCGCGAGCGTCCCGTTATTAACATTTCCTGCTCAATCATAATTTCAGAAATTAGTTTACCCTCTTGCTCTGCTCGTTCAACAAGTTCACGAACATTATAAAACAATACGTCCATCGTGAGACACCCCCTAGTTGTTAATTTTTGATACCTTCGTGATATGTGGTATTAATGAAATTTGTTGCAATACTTTTTCCTCTATATTTTGATCGACTTCAATTACCATCAGAGCTGTTAATCCTCTCTCAATACGTGAAACCTCCATATGACCGATATTGACATCATGCATCGCTAAGCAATTAGCAACATTGGCAATACAGCCTGCCCGATCATCATGTACTACAAGAATGGCTGGCATTCCCCCAGTTAAACGTAGCTTGAAACCGTTTACTTCACTTACTTCAATTTTACCGCCGCCAATAGAAATACCAACGACAGACATTTCTCCCTCATCATCACCTATGACAAGACGTGCAGTATTTGGATGCTCAGTATTCGCAGTTTCTGGGATAAATTCATAATCTAGCCCAGCTTTTTCGGCTTCAGCAAAAGCTATTTTAATACGCTCGTCAAATGTATCAAAATTTAAAAGGCCCCCGATTAATGCAACATCTGTTCCATGCCCTCTATACGTTTCAGCAAATGATCCATATAAGTGAATTTTAGCCCACTTAGGCTGTCTACCAAATAGATCCCTAGCAACACGCCCAATACGAGCTGCCCCTGCCGTATGAGAGGAGGAAGGCCCAATCATAACGGGTCCAATAATATCAAATACTGAAGTAAACTTCATTCAAACACCCCTCTATTCTATCCATATAATAATATTTACATTTACTTATATCATGCTTGATAGTAACTATAAAAGTAAAGCAATAATTTATCAACTTTCAGAAAATTTACACGACTATAATTTATACAATGAGAATATTGCTATTTATTGTCCATTCTCTACATACAGCAACCTAGGAAGGCTTATATTCCAGTATTTCCAATTTTATCGTCCTCTAGGTACGTACAATGAGTTGTTTATTTATGGCTACTGTAAGTTAGTAATTATCTTCTATTCTCCTTATAGCATAAACAAAAGCAGTACACGAACTGTGCACTGCTTTATCTATTCATTTGCTAAGTAGCATCTAATTATTCTACCGAAATAATATATGGATATAATCCTTGTTTACCATTAAATAGCTCAATTTCTACCTCTGGATAGTTCTTTTCGATAAATTTCACTAACTCTGAGGCATTTTCTTCAGTTGTATCCTCACCATAAATAACTGTAACAATTTCAGCATTTTCATCTACTAAATCAGTAATTACCTTTTCAGCAGCATCTTTTAATGCAGGTGTAGATAACACAATTTTCCCTTCTGCAAGAGCCATGAAATCATCCTTATGAATTTGAATTCCATCTATAGACGTATCACGCACTGCATAAGTTACTTGCCCAGTTTTTACGTTAGCAAACGCTTCGCTCATTGCTGCTTGGTTTATGTCAACTGTTGCTTCTGGATTGAACGATAAAATAGCTGCCATACCTTGAGGAATAGTTTTAGTAGGTACTACTGCTGCTTCAATATCTAGAAGCTCAACCGCTTGTTCAGCTGCCATGACAATATTTTTGTTATTCGGTAAAATTAACACCTTATCAGCACCAATTTCTTGCACTGCTTTCACGATATCCTCAGTTGAAGGGTTCATTGTTTGACCACCTTCAATTACGTAAGATGCACCGATTGAACGAAGTAATTCAGCTACGCCCTCACCCATTGCAATTGTTACTATAGCATATGGATGTTTTTCAACCTTTTTGACTGTAGTCGTTGCTCTATGATCCTCACCAACAATTGCAGAATGTTGTTCACGCATATTGTCAACCTTAATTTTAATCAAACTGCCATATTTTTGTCCCATTGCTAAAACAGCACCTGGCTGCTCAGAATGGATATGCACTTTCGCAATTTCTTCATCTGAAATCACTAGCAAAGAATCACCTAGTGGGTTTAGTTCGTTTCTAAATTGTTCTTCACTAAAAGGCTCTTTGCCTTCCTCAAATCGCACCATAATTTCCGTACAATAACCGAATTCAATGTCCGCAGTATTCATGAAATCCTGTGCTCTATGATGTTCTGCATTGATTAGATCATCTAACGTTGCTTCATTTTTCTCTGGTAATGGTTCACCTTTCAAGGAAGCTAAAAACCCTTCATACACAAATAAAAGACCTTGACCACCACTATCAACAACACCTACTTCTTTAAGAACTGGAAGTAACTCAGGTGTACGCTCTAATGATGCTTTTGCTTCCGCTGTAAATGCCTCCATCACCTTAATGATATCGTTTTCAGTTTCAGCCACTTCAACGCCTTTTTTTGCAGCTTCACGAGCAACCGTTAAAATCGTACCTTCAACAGGTTTCATGACTGCTTTATATGCCGTATCTACGCCTGCTTGGAAGGCACCTGCAAATCCCTTAGCGTCAATTGCAGCTTCTTTTTCGATAAACTTACCAAAGCCTCGAAATAGCTGAGATAGAATAACGCCAGAATTACCACGAGCTCCCATGAGTAATCCTTTTGACAAAGCCTGTGATGTTTTGCCAATATGTTCTGAGGCAGAATGCTCTGTTTCCTTGGCGCCAGATGTCATCGATAAGTTCATATTCGTTCCTGTATCGCCATCTGGCACTGGAAATACATTTAATGAATCAACATAATTTGCATTTTGGAATAGGTGATGAGCACCCATTTGCACCATTTCCGCAAACTTTATTCCGTCTAAAGACTGCATTCGATTTAGTTCCTCCTCTTAATCATTCGCTACACGAACGCCCTGCACAAAAATATTGACAGATTTTACGCTCATACCTAACGTTTTATCCACTGTATATTTCACTTTCGACTGTACTTGGTAAGCCACTTCCGAGATTTTCGTACCATAACTAACAATAATGTACATATCGATATGTAGATCGTCGTTCTGCTGTCGAATAACAACACCTTTTGCAAAGTTTTCTTTACGTAAAATATCAGTAAGACCATCACGAATTTGATGTTTAGATGCCATGCCAACAATACCGTAGCATTCTACAGCAGCGCCACCAGCAATTTGTGCAAGTACATCTGTTGAAATATCAATTTGGCCGAATTCATTGTTTAATTCAATTGACATAGAAATGCCCCCTTGGCTCTTTTTGACTAAACTATATTGTAACACTTTCGTTATACAATAAGCAACCTAAGAGGGCATGAAAACGCTCTGTATCAACGTTTCACTTGCATTATATAGGATAAAATACTTCTTCATCGAATAATTCATTTTTGCCATAAAAGTTGTTACGTCCGTTTTGCTTTGCTTTATATAATGCTTGATCAGCTAATTCACAGCATGTTTCTAATTGTTCAATAGTTGAAATTTTGGCATGGCACATTCCGATACTGACTGTTACGGTATCGGCTATTTTTGAATGTTCGTGACGAATGTTTAAACTACGGACTTCCTCTAAAATTTCTTCACAAACATGCTCAGCAAATTTGGATGCATGTTGGCTGATAATTACAAATTCTTCGCCTCCCCATCGTGCAGCAAACGCATTATACTTTCCAGCAATTTCGTCTAGTACAGCAGCAACCTTGATTAATGCCTCATCACCTTGTAAATGACCATAATGATCATTGAAATTTTTAAAGAAATCAATATCAATCATCATCACTGTTATGTTTTTGGCTTTATGAAGCTGCTGCCCTATTTGCGCAAGTTTGTTATTAAAAGCTCGTCGATTTGGAATATTTGTCAACGAATCACGAAGTGCTTGCTCTGACAGTTCATTATTTTTTTCAGCTAATAATTTTGATAATTGCTTGGATTTCGTCATTTCTTCACCCAATAAAATATGTTGCGTTATAAATTGTTTCTGAACCTTGTAAATATGATGCTGAATAACGAACCCTATTGGAAGAATAAGGGACATCGGCAGGAAAACTTTGATACTTTCACCTGATATTCCATTACCCAAATAAGCACTGATAAAAATTGCTAGTGCTGTTACTACAACAAGTGGATATATCTTACGAAAAGAAATGGCGAAAACCGTACAAATAATTAAAAACAGTACCTCATATAAAGCAGCATGTTTAAAATAATATACATCCATTACTGTGATAGCTGTAATTAACAATAAAACTATATAAATATACATAAGTAGGATCATTTCATATTTGCGCAAGTTCAAGAATGTAACATGTATTTTCTTTTCTTTAATAAGTAATAAAACAGCCAAATCAATATAAAACAAAATAACATGAATCGCAATATAAGCTGGCACCATCACTCTTTCTGTTTTTGAAAAGAAAACCTCACCATAATGTATGATTGTAATGACGACTGATACATACATTAATGACCATGCCACTGTCCGCATACGCTTCAAATTAAAATAGATCATTTCTTGACGTATAGCGAGAGCAAGTTTTTCTTGATTTTCCATACTGTCCGCTCCTATTGCAATTTAGTAAATAATATTTCCTATATTTATCGTCTAAATAATTAAAAATACAAGTAGTCTCCTCAAAATTGTTGAAAATCAATTGAAAATAGCTAACTATTCACATTCATTTCATGAAATTCTGTTTAAAGGATACTCATTCGTAAACAATCCACAAATATGCAAGCTTTTAAACAATCTCGTCTTAAAATTCCTTCATCCTTATCCTATTCTTTTATAGGAAAAGATTGCTCTTTCACGGCGGGCATTCTAAATCTTTTTCCAATAATTTCTATCTTCAATAGCAATCTCTAATTCGGCATTTTTATTGAAAAACTCTATATTTTTTAAATCCACCCATGCCTTGTTCAGTTAATCATACATTTTTTTACAGCTAAATAGGAAGTAAGATCAAAGCCCAAAAATCAAAAAGGTGAGGAAAAACTATTCTTTTTCCTCACCTGTTTATTAAGATTTTCACCCTTCAAGCAAAAAAAGCAAAGGATTGGTTATTCATAGGATCTTAGTTCGCTGCTATACCCATTGATATAACCATAGCCTGGTGCAAAAAATTCACCATAGGACGTTTCCACAACATTGTTGAACGTACCTGATGGCTTTGTGAATGTGTAATGAATGGCACGAACAAACCCTTCATCTTTCATTCCGTTCTCTACTCTAGTCACTTTTGAGCCTTCTGTAACTGGCTTTTCAAATAAATATTTGATACCATCCTTTTCATAATTAAAGGTTTGTTCCGTTTCATGATAGTCAATGAACTGATTGTTGTTCTGCGTCTCAAAACGGTTATTAGCTGTTTTCTTATATACACCATTCGTATATACTAGTTGCTGAAGCGTATCATTTGGCAAGAAAGATGTTGTAATAATTGGTGATTCGTTCGGTTTTATGGTAGCTAGGACTTTTTTCGGTACATAATACGTTTCCCCATCTATCTCAATCCAAGCTGTCATATTTTTTTCTGTCAATAAAGTTACTTCATCAAAACGCTTTAGCTCTTTGGACTTTTTACCTTTACCAATAACTCCATATCGAATATAGCGTTTCTCTTGAGCTTGCACAGGTTGGAGTAATGTTACAGGGATATATGTAAAAATAAAATCTTCTCCCCATGTTCCTAGCTCTTGCATTCTAAGATATCCATTTATTTCAATTCCTAACGATTGAAAAACAGTTCCTTTTGAATATTTTCCTCCCGCATTTCCTCCAGCCATTGGACCTCTTAAGTGCCGTGTATCGGCTGTTAGCTTATAGAGTCCTTCATCTCTTTTTATTGTTTCGGCAACGCGAATATCTGTGGCATCAATATAGCCCCCTCTAATATTTCCCTCAGATGGGTACGTATAATCGTAGTATAGATTTTCACCAATAACAATATCATAGCTAGGGGAACCATATTCAAATCCTTTTAAATAATGTGTTCCATAGTTTAAGTTTGAGGCTTGACCATTGATGTTGATATAGCCAGGATTATCATAAAAAGAAGCGCGTATGTTCAGAGGTACTTTCTTAAAAACAACTAAATCCGTTGCTTGTACACGGTATCCCGAGCTCATCCAATAAAACGTTTTATTGTCATACTTTTCAATATCATACACTCGGAAATAGTTGTTGCGCTTAACTGTCATCGAGCTATACGTACCATTTGCATTTTTCTTATATACTTTTACATCTTTTGTAAAGGTCATTTTTCCCGTTTGCCCCTTAGCAACTTGAGCCCCGTCCCACTGTACTTCCGCTTTAGATGATGATGGGTTTGTTAGAAAGGCTAAGACGATTAGCAAAGTGATAATATATTTCTTCATCTATTTTCCTCCGTTTATTTTTAATTAAATTTCTAATTTTTATTTTACCATAACAAGCCTGTTACTAATTAACTAATTCTTCTATCTAAAGCCAATGAAAGAAGAGCGACTTTTCCATATAGGCATAAGTCGCTCTCAATAAATCTACTACTATTAAAATAGACTCTTAATAAGAGTGTCAAGCATCACAGGCATTTCCTTAAAGGCACTGTCCACATGTAATCTTTCTGTTTTTTGATGGGCGTCCTTGCCGAAGGGACCAACATTCAGAACAGGGCCTTGTAAAGCAGACATGGCTTCAAATGGAATACTATACGTATCGCCATATACTGGTGTGTTGCGCTCAAAAGCAGTCCATCCATTTGAATCATCTGAATAGTTCACGTAGCTCAAATCACAAATACCATTAAAATAATGAATTTGCTCTACTTCAATATCAAATGTTTTGGCTGTTTTCTTCATCAATTCAATCGATTGAATTACTAATGGATGATTCGATGAATTGATAGCAGGATAATAAGGTGGAGCATACAGTAATACAGTTGCTGGCGTAAGTTCTTGGCAACGAATCATTAGCTGATCCACAATTCGGATGGATTTCTCACGATCATCCCATACACTATTTTCCAGAACCTGACGCTTTATGGATGCCACTTCCTCGGTACCTAATTTATGAATTGCGTGCTCCAAAAGCGCCTCATAGCGTAGGACTTTCACCTCACCAACACCTTTGACTTTTTCACGCTCACAAATTTGTTGATAGGACTGATTACAAGCTGACATAGCCTCTAAAGCTACTTGCTCAAATATATCCATTACTTCGAATGCAGTTCTCTTTAATAGGAACACATTGTAAAGAGCAGCCGCACGATATGGCGTTTGTGTGGAATACTCCATTTTCAAATCCTTTAATTGTAAGGATACCGGTAATGGTGTACTCTCACCAAGATCTGTTTCACGGAATATTGGATTCCACTCCATATGCTGTGTCATATAAGAAGCAATAAAGTTCGCGGTCATTCCCTTTAATGGCTCGCCAACATGTGTTTCTTTCCCATAGAATAAGGCTGCAGGCATAATTTTCCCGATAGTTCCTGAATAGATATATTCATTTATATCAGCAGGTCCCTGTGAAAACGATGGCTCACTATTTAAAAATAGTTTATAAGTTAAACCATATTGTTCACGAAGTCTGACTAGCTCCACAACTGCAGCTCTCATCCCCGCCGAATTCACTTCTTCATCAGGTACAGCCGTTAAAATTAAATTAATGGGCCATTGTTCAATGCTTGCTTTTTCGATTAATTGCATATGCAATGCAAGTCCCATTTTCATATCCATCGTTCCACGGCCAAATAGATAATTACCAGATTCTAAATCAATTCTTGCGGCTTCAGGTAAATCTTTTTTGTATTTAGGCTCCATCAACTTTCTTGTTAATTCTTCTGGATAAAAGGCAAAAGGTTCAAGCTCTCCATACTCCTCTGTATGGACAGTATCAAAATGACTAATTAATACCACTGTCTCTGTCGCAGCTGGATGCTTATACAAGGCTGTTACAGCATTACGCCCAAGTCCTGCATCATGCAGCTCAATGAATTGCGGATTATCTTGAAAATAAGAAAGCGTTTGCAATATATTTTTTAATTTATAAGCAAACTCATTCTCACCTTTCGTTAGTGTTCTACTTTCCCAGCTAACAATTTCACATAACAATGCTCTTAATTTTTCAGGTGAATCCCAATAATAATTTTTCATAAAAAAGTCTCCTTTATTCGATTTTTTAAGATCGAATGCATTTCATTGTCTATCCAGTGATTCCTGTTCTGTTATTTCCAGCTCAGAAGAAACCGTATTTGTTTTACTCAATTTAACCTTGTAGAAAATCATGCATGCTATAAAGAATCCAATACCATAGAGTAAACCAATTCTTTGCGTTGGATCGAATGCTAAAAAGGCAAGGATTATCACGCAGAAGCTAATACAAAACACTGGAATTAATGGATAAAATGGTGTTTTAAATTTTAAATCCGCTACATTTCCTCCAGCCTTTACATAACGATAGCGGAACATCAATTGAGAAGCACATATTCCCATCCAAGAAATCGTAACGGATATACCTGCAATAGACATGAGTAAAACAAATACTGCATCTGCTTCCATTACACTTGTTAATAGCGAAAGCAATGAGAAAAGCATGGTAAAGATCAATGCATTCAAGGGCACTTTATTTTTAGTGAGACGTCCAAATAATTTTGGAGCCATTCCCTCTTTAGACATCGACCATAGCAAGCGTGTTGATGCATATAAGCATGAGTTTCCTACTGATAAAATAGCCGTTAAAATAACAAAATTCATAATACCGGCAGCATATGGAACGCCAGCTAAATTCATTAACGTTACAAATGGACTTTCTAATAAGCCCAGCTCAGAAGATGGGAATATTGCAGACAATACAATAATAGAAGCAATATAGAAAACAATGATTCTAAAAAGAATCGTCCGTATTGCTCGTGGTATATTTTTTTCTGGACTCTCCGTTTCCCCTGCAGCAATACCGACAAGCTCAGATCCCTGATAAGAAAAGATAACATTCATCATCGTGACAAAGATAATACTTATTCCTGCCGGGAATAACCCAGAAGGTGCTAAATTCGAAAAATGTGGTGTAGGGCGATCTGCTAATGGAATCAAACCAAAAATCGCAGCACCCCCAATAATAATAAATGCTATGACCGCAATGACTTTAATACTCGCAAACCAGAACTCTGCTTCTGCAAAACCCTTTGTTGTTAGTGCATTTAAGACAAATAGAAGAACCATAAACACTGCACACCAGATCCAAATTGGCACATCCGGAAACCAATGCTGCATCAAAATTCCCGCAGCTGTAAATTCGACCCCTGCTGTTGCTGCCGATCCAACAAAGTACATCCATCCTAATGAGAAGCCAGCTGATGGGCTGATAAAACGTGTTGCATAGGTTTGGAAAGATCCTGTTACAGGCATATAAACAGCAAGTTCTCCAAGACAATTCATAACCATATATAATATTAAACCACCAAACAAATACCCAATTAAAGCTCCCCCGGGACCTGCCTGATTGATTGTATAGCCAACATTTAAGAATAAACCTGTCCCAATAACGCCGCCAAGTGATAGCATCAATAAATGACGGCTTTTCATTGAACGGTTTAAAAGTTGTTCTCCGTTATTCACATTCCATCCCCACTTTCTATATATCCCCAATATAATAAATATTCTGATATTTATAGTATTAAAGTACCCAATCAATTTATCCCTTATAAATTGATTGGGTAGTTGTACATTTGATTAAAAGCGTAACGATAAACAGCTTAGTCCACCATCATGTTTTCTGAATTCAGACATCTCAAGCTCAATTGTTTGGTAGCCTAAATCATTTAGCTTACGGTTAGTTTCTGGATAGCCAGCTGGTATAATCACATAATCATTAACTTGAATACAATTTGCTGAATACTCATGTTCTTTTGGAATGATAATTTTTTCATAGGAAGCAAAGGCAGGATGATCGATAAATTCACCTGCAAGAACCATGCGATTTTGACCCACATAGGCGATCCCTGTTTTTAAATGAAAGAATTCCTTTAATGGGATAATCGTTGCCTCATAGCCCTCTTTTTCAACTATTTCTTTAAATTGTCTTGCTCCCTCTTCATTTGTTCTGTCAGAAATACCAACATAAAATTTCTTTTCAGCCTGTAGCACGTCTCCACCATCTAGTGTTCCTGAACCTTCAATATAATATAATTTCTCATAGAATTTCTTTACTGTTGGTTCGATATCTTCTATTTCACGATTGCGAGCCTCTGCACCCGGATTTGAAATAATCGCAAACTCAGATGTTAAAACAGCAGTGTCTTCTACAAATGTTGAATCTGGAAATGCCTCATTTACAGGAAGCTGAGTTACTTCTACGCCACATTTTTTTAACGCTTCCACATACTTTTCATGTTGTTCAAATAATTTCTCCAATACTGGTTTTCCTAAATCACTTGTCGTTAAACCGTTTACAAAACTATTACCTGGATTTTTTACAATAACATTTTTAAACATGTATTTCGTCTCCTTTTATATCTTATATAACTAGCAATACTTACTATTCAGAGGGATGAAGAGCATTCCCTCACTTTATCCCCTTACCACTGGACAAGTTAGACAAGTTGGTCCACCTGTTCCTTTTACTGTGATTTCATTACCTTTGTATTCATAAACGGTAGCCCCTGCATCAAGTAGCTGCTGTTTTGTTATTGGATTTCCTTGTGGAATTATACATACTCTTGGTGCTAGTGCTAGCACATTGCAGCCTAATCCGTCGTATTCATCTTTCGGTACCTCAATCAATTGAATACCTCGTTCGATTAATAGCTGACGGAAGAATACTGGCATTAATCGGGAATGTACGACCGCCAGATCTTTATCAACCATGCTAATAAAGGACATTAAGTGTAAACATTCTGCCTCTCCTAAATCATGTGGAAGTTGTACAACAATAAATTCATCAACGATATCAGCTGTCATTTCCTTTAGCTGACGAATTGCTTCATCATTTGTTCGATACCCTCTCCCTACAACAAGTGTTTGATCATCAAGCCAAACAATATCGCCGCCATCTGAAACTGCATCCCCTGTTAATTCGCCAATGATTGGAATACCTTTTTCTTGTAAAAAATCTTTATAAACGGCTGCTTCAGGTTGTCTGAGAGTTTTACCAGATTTTAAAATAATAGCTCCTTTTGGCGTAAATTTGACTGGATCATGTGCATAAAGGGAGTCTAAGCCTACATTCTCTGATTCTGGTAAATAATCAATTTTGTCAACATACTTTTCAAGAATCGCAATAAATCCTGCATATTCTCTTAGTGCCTCATCAAAATTTGGTTCTGATAAGTAGTTAAATGTTTTCCATTCATCTCTAAGATGCTCCTGGCTTCGGAAAGCATCTTGTGGATGTTTTACTATTACGTGTTTTAAAGGTGCATACATTGATGAACAATAATGCATTCCCTTCACCCCTTTTCCGTTTGGTGGAAAACGTTTCCGTTAAGAGGAAAGTTTATAAGAAAAATATATGTGTTTTATGCTATACTGTCAATATATTTAGAAAAATTTTTATATTCATACTGCTCTTTGCGATAAAATTGAATACTTATAATGCTTTCTAATGTAAAGATAATACTGTGATTATAGAACTAGACGCAGACAAGGAATAAAAATAAAATAATAGGAAGGAGAGGTGGGAATGATATGCAATTATTAGAACGTGCAATGACGATTGCTAAAGTTTTAGCTTCTGAAACAAGTGAAAACAGCTTGTCCATATCAGAGCTTTCGGCAAAATGTGATTTGCCGCTTAGTACATTACATAGAATTTTAAAAGCGATGATTAAGCAAGGAATGATTGAGCAAGACGAGCAGACGAAACAATACCGACTCGGTACAATATGGATGGAGCTTGGTTTACAAGTGTATGATACGATGGATTACATTAGTAAAATAAGACCTGAATTAGAGCGTTTAGCAAGAAAAGTAGAGGAAAGCGTTTATTTAAGTAAACCTGCTGGATTAGATACGATTATTATTGAAAGAATTGACAGCGCTGCTAATCCAATTCGTATTTACGATCAGCTCGGAATTCGTATACCAATGCATATAGGTGCTGCAAATAAAGCTATATTAGCTGCTATGCCTGTTGCTCAAGCAAAAGAAATCATGGAGCAACTCATGCCACATGAAGAAATCGCTGAATTCGAGGCACAGGTTGCTATAATAAGACAACAAGGATTTGCCATTAGTCATGGAGAAAGAACAGCAGGAACCTCTTCGATTGCCGTCTCCATTCTAAATGGTTTTGGTGAGGTAGTAGGTGCCGTAAGCATAGGCTTTGTAAGCTTTAATGTTTCTCCAGAACATATTGAAAACCTAACAGATTCTCTAGTGAAAACTGGTAAACATGTCTCAGCTAAACTTGGCTATCGAGGAAAATAAGATGATGCCTTCTCTTTATTATTAAACAAAATTAGAGAATGGTTTTCTGTCTGTAAAGGTTTTTTTCTTGAAAGGTTATGTGAAAACTGTTGCACTGAACGTCATGGTATGTTAAATTATTATGGTATGTGAAATACCGAACTGAAATAATAATCTTTCAGCATTAACAGTAAGGAGGGAATACAACATGCCAAAACAATGTGTAATCACTGGACGTAAAGCTCGTACTGGTAACAACCGTTCCCACGCTATGAACGCTAACAAACGTACTTGGGGTGCTAACCTTCAAAAAGTTCGTATCTTAGTTGACGGTAAACCAAAACGTGTATGGGTTTCTGCTCGTGCATTAAAATCAGGTAAAATCGAGCGCGTTTAATCGCCGCTTCTAAAAAATCGATTTGGCATATAGCGCAAATCGATTTTTTTCTTTCTAATCGGGCATACTACCAACCGCCTTTGTACATTTTAATATAGTGCAACAAGCAGCTATAAAGCCTCTATTCATTATTTCAGTGTAATGAATAGAGGCTTTAGATTTATTTTCTCAGAACTATAAAAAAAGAATCTTATAAACGAAGAATCTAATAGTAGTTTTCAAACGCTAGTGCAGAAAAAAAATCCGACCAGAGTTAGTCGGATTTTTTTACTTTCTTGTCTTTTTTAAAAAGATTGATACATGTACGCGTAATACTACTCACAACTTTTGGCAACTGAAAAGTATAGACTTTCAGGACTATCTCCTCCTTACACTAATCTATGCTTCTTATCATTAAACATATGCCTTGTGAGAAAGATATAGACCCTGAATCACCTATTATTTCATTACTTGTAAATCGAGATGTACCTAAAGTAATTTCTTCATTGGTTGTTTCATATTTCACTTGCCTTAATGTAACATTTTTGATCGGCTCTTCATGTGCAAAAAAAGATAAATAACGGTATTGTTCATCTGCTTGAATAATGTGAGTACCTGGCATTATAAATTGTAATAGATTTGCATGATTCATAATCTTCAAGACAATCTTCGGATGCTCCCTTTGCAGACGATAAATGGAGCGGATTGCTGCCTCATAATGATCCAAGCGTCCACCAGTAACACCTGTGAGTACAATTTCTGATGGTTGGTAGGTATAAGCCTTTAACAGTGCTAAATCAGTATCTGTTTCATTTTTCTCTTGCTGAAATCGTTGTCTATCATTGGTATGCTTCATCACAAGCTCATATTCCTCATGTGTTAAAGAGTCAAAATCTCCAACAATCGCATGTGGTGTAATGCCTTGCTCGATTAAATATAGTGCTCCTCGATCAGCCCCAATAAATAGTACATCCTCTTTCTTTGTAAATGGAACAAATGAACATAGCTCCTCTTTAGGACCACCAGCACAAACAACAACTAGTGTCATCCTTTAATCGCTGCCTCACCAGCAGCAAGAATTTCCTGAAGAGCTGCTGTACGATCTTCTTTACTGTAAATAGCTGAGCCTGCTACAAAAATTGTCGCCCCAGCCTTTGCACATGGAACAATTGTCTCTGCATTAATGCCACCATCTATTTCTATAGCAATATTAAGATTGTGCTCTTTAATAATAGCTGCTAACGCTTCAATTTTCGGCACCACAGAATGAATGAATTTTTGTCCACCAAAGCCTGGATTCACTGTCATAAACAGCACCATATCAATATCCTCTAAAATATGTTGAATAGATTCTATAGGTGTATGTGGATTTAAAACAACACCAGGTTTGACTCCTAATGACCGAATTAATTGAATTGTACGGTGTAAATGGCGGCAAGCTTCAACATGCACCGTAATATAGTCTGCCCCTGCTTTGGCGAATTGTTCAATATATTGATCAGGATTTTCGATCATTAAATGAACGTCTAGCGGTAAATTCGTTAAAGGACGAATGGCGTCTAATACGATAGAGCCGAAGGAAATATTCGGCACAAAATGACCATCCATTACATCAATATGAATAAGCTGGGCACCCGCTTTTTCTACTTCCTTTACTTCTTCTCCTAATTTAGCAAAATTAGCTGCTAAAATTGATGGTGCAATTTGTATCATCATTAATACCTCGGCTTTCGATCCATAATTTCTTGCATAAATTGTTCGTAATGCTTATAGCGGTATTCACGAATTTCTCCCGCCTCTACAGCTACCTTCACGGCACATTTTGGCTCCTTTAAATGTAAACAACCTCTGAATTTACAATCCTCTGCCACTTGAACCATTTCAGGGAAACATGCTCCTAGTTCTTCTTTTTCAATATCATCAAAATCAAATGAACTAAATCCAGGTGTATCTGCTAATAAACCATCACATACCTCTATTAATTCAACATGGCGTGTCGTATGTTTTCCACGTCCTAAGCTTTGTGAGATAATGCCTGTTTTTAAATTCAAATCTGGAATTAAAGTATTTAACAGTGTGGATTTACCAACGCCAGACTGTCCTGCTAACACAGAGGTTTTTCCTTTTAATATCGGCTGAAGCCGTTCAATTAATTCTTCCTCCCCTTTATAGGTTTGCAGTACAGTATATCCCATGCTTTCATAATCTTTTATATAGCCTTGCAATTCTTCACGTTCATGATTCTCTAGCAAATCCATTTTGGTTAAACAAATGATCGGATGAACATGAAATGATTCTAAGACAACTAAAAATCGATCCAATAAAATCGTATTAAAATTAGGTTCTTTTACAGAAAACACAAGAATACCTTGATCGATATTAGCAATTGGAGGGCGTACTAATTCATTTTGACGATCCATTATTTTTTGAATAGTACCGTCTGATCCCTTCGTTTCTAGCGTGTATTCTACCATGTCGCCAACGAGTGGGGATTCCCCACGATTGCGAAATACCCCACGTCCTCGACATTGTATGAGTTGAGCTCCATCATAAACATAATAATAACCACTTAATGCTTTGCGTATTTGGCCTTGCGCCATCCAATTCCCCCTTATTTGAAATCATCGTAATTGATTTTAACTGCAGCAACGGTTTCCGAATCACGAATAATTTTATAGGCCGCTTCCTGACCTTCTGCAATAACAAGCTCTATTTTGTATTCCCTATCAGCCGTGATAGGGAATGTATCATAAGTATCTACCATTGAATGAGTTTTATCTTGAATTTCAATTCGAACGGTTTGTTCTAAGCCTTCCTCATTCGGTTTATACTCAATTTTGACTATTTTGACAAAAGTTTTATCAGGCTTTTTAGCAGGTCCCTTACTTAAGATAACACTTACTGTTGAACCTACCTCAACTTCTGCCTCTGCTTTTGTCAATTGTGAAATAATACTTCCCGCTGGTACTGTACTGTGATTTTCTTCACGAACTATATGCAATTTTAAGCCTTTATCTTTTACATACGCTTCAGCTTGAGCCTTAGTATAATTTACAATACTCCCCACTTTAACCAATTGTACTCCTTTACTAACTTTAAATAATAAAGTCGTATCTTTGGCGATTACTTCAGTACCTCCCTCTGGCTCCTGACCAATAATGGTGCCAGCTGGCTCTTGTGAATAAACTTCTTCAGAGTCTATATACGCAAATGTGTCCTTTAGTAATGCTTCCACTTGGCTAAATGGTCGCCCTTTATAACTATCAATTTTCGTCATTTCTTCTCCAAGACTGACGATTATATCCACTTCCGTTCCTTTGACACGCTCTGCCTTTTCTGCTGGGTCTGTTTCAATCACCTTATCCTTCTCAACTTCCTCATCATTACGTGACTTTATCTCACCTACAACAAAGCCCTCTGCTTCTAATCTCTTTTCTGCTTCCTCAACAGTTAAACCTGTCACACTAGGTACAGGAGACTTTTTCGGGCTAAAGAGTTCCGTAGCAAATAAAAAGTATAAGAACATCGCAATTACTGCAATAAATAACCCAGCAACATATTTCGGCCATTTTTTCTTTTTCTTAATAGGCTCTACCTTGTCAATTGTCTTTTTAGGGCCTTGTTTCGGTTTAAATTGTGTAATCGGTTCAATGGCTCTAGTTTTCGTTAAATCCTCATCATTTCGTATAGCTTGGTCTTTTATAATAGGAATTGCCTTAGTGGCATCATTATCAAATGGAATTGCAAATTTAGGCTCGTTTATTCGATTGGGCGATAAAATAGTTTCTAAATCTTCCTGCATTTTTTCAACTGTCGAATAACGATGAGCAGCATCCTTTGCTGTAGCTTTTAACACAACGTTCTCCAAGCTCTGCGGTATCGTAGCATCAAATGCACGTACAGAGGGCGTCTCAGCTTGTAAATGTTTCAAGGCAATAGAAACAGCCGATTCACCTGAAAATGGTAATTCTCCAGTCAATAATTCATATAATACAATACCAAGTGCATATATATCTGATCTATTTGTTGCTGTACCACCACGAGCCTGCTCTGGTGATAAATAGTGTACAGTACCAAGCACAGAGTTTGTTTGTGTAAAGGATGTTGCACTAAGCGTCATTGCTATACCAAAATCAGTTACTTTCACATTTCCTTCAGCATCCATTAAAATATTTTGAGGCTTAATGTCACGATGAATAATGTGATTTTCATGGGCATTAGCAATAGCAGACGTCAACTGCTTCATAATATGCACACTTCTAGCAGGAGAAATTGGTGCATATTCCTGTATGTACTGCTTTAACGTTTTTCCTTGAACATACTCCATTACAATATAATGTAGATCTCCATCATCGCCTACATCATATATACTAACAATATTTGGATGTGTAAGACTTGTAGCAGAAAGTGCCTCACGTTGAAAACGTCGATGTAATTCATCCTCATTTGTAAAATCATAGCGTAATACTTTTATCGCTACATCACGGTTTAAGATCATGTCATGTGCCAAATAGACATTGGACATACCTCCGCCGCCAATGAGTTCAATAATTTTATAGCGGTCACTAATTCGTTTTCCTACAAGCATACTTACACCTCCTCATCTTGCCTTGTGAGCAGCACGAGGGAGATGTTGTCTTCCCCCCCGCTGGCATTTGCTAATTCTACAAGTTTTCTTCCCTTTTCTTCTATGGAATCTGGAAACGTAATAATAGATGCCATTTCATACACTGTTAATTTATTGCTTAAACCATCAGAGCAAATGAGTAAATACGAATCTGATGCTAAATCCACTTCATAAAAGTCTGGTTTAATGCTTTCTTCTGTGCCTACAGCTCTTAGGATGAAATTTTTCTTCGGATGTGTCAATGCTTCCTCTTCACTAATTTCTCCATTTTCAACCAAAACATTTACATATGAATGATCTCTTGTTATTTGTTGTGCACCATCATCAAAGAAATAATACACCCGACTATCACCAACATGTGCAATGAAGCAATGATTATCTTCTATTAACACTGCAATAAATGTCGTGCCCATTCCTTTACAGTCTTCATGTGATAAAGAATAGTCATAGATATTTTTATTCAGTTGCTTGACTGTTTGTAATAACCACTCTTCTTTTGATGTTGTAGATGCAAAATGATGTGCTTCTGCCTGTAAAAAAACATGTTCCATTTGTTTCATTGCCATATCACTCGCAACATCGCCAGCATTATGACCACCCATGCCATCCGCAACGAGTGCTAGTGCAAGCCCATCTGGCCGTTTAAAAAATGCAGCACGGTCTTCATTAATTGCTCGTTTTAACCCAATATCACTTTCGACTGTGTATTTCAACACTGGTCACCTCGTCTCTTCAGATCTCTCTTGCGCACGTAATTGACCACACGCAGCAGCAATATCAGAGCCTTGCTCACGGCGGATTGTTACGTTAATACCATTTTTCTTTAATGTTTTTTCAAAAGCAAAAATTTGACTACGAGATGTACGCACATAATCACGTTCTGGTACGTAGTTTACTGGAATTAAGTTGACATGGCACTTAATTCCTTTTATTAACGCAGATAATTCTTCTGCAATTTCCACTGAATCATTTTCTCCTGACATTAAACCATACTCAAAACTCACACGTCGGCCAGTTTTTTGTGTATAGTAACGAACAGCTTCCATTAATTCATCTAATTTATAGGCACGTGCGATTGGCATTAATTTTTGACGTGCCTCTTGGTTTGGTGCGTGCAGGGACACAGCAAAGTTAATTTGAAGCTGTTCATCAGCAAATTGATAAATCTTTGGTACGATGCCTGAAGTCGAAACAGTAATATGACGCGCACCGATATTTAATCCTTTTTCATGGTTAATGACTTTTAAGAAGTTCATCATCGCATCATAATTATCGAAAGGCTCTCCAATTCCCATAATAACAATATGCGAGACACGTTCTCCCACTTCATCTAATGTCTGCTGAACTTTGACAACTTGCTCCACAATTTCTCCTGCTAATAAATGACGCTTTAAACCACCTAAAGTAGAGGCACAGAACGTACAGCCAATTCGGCAGCCTACCTGTGTTGTCACACAAACAGAATTACCATAATCATGTCGCATTAATACTGTTTCAATAGAATAGCCGTCCTGTAATTGAAATAAAAATTTAATCGTACCATCTTTGGATTCTTGCTGAACAATGGTTGACAATGTCGTTAAAGCAAAACTTGCTTCAAGCTTTTCTCGTAATCCCTTTGAAAGGTTAGACATTTCAGCAAATGTCTTTACACGTTTATTGTATAGCCAATCAAAGATTTGTGCTGCACGAAATGGTTTTTCACCATTTTCCTTTAACCACTCTTCTAACTGCTTCGGTTGTAAAGAATAAACAGATTCCTTTAAATTAGGCTTTTCTTTTTTTGTGCGTCGGACAGGCTTTTCTTCCGCTTCGTCAACTAAATCGTTGATACGTTCATTAAATTTCTCTTGATCCACCATTAGTTGGATCCTCCTTTTTTACGAAAGGCGGCAACGAAGAAACCGTCACTGCCAAAGTCTTGTGGAAAGACTTGAAGCATGCCATTTGCTTGCTTTTCCGCTAATTTTGTTGGTAAAGATTCTAGTTGTATCGCTTCCATTTCAGGATGCGCTGTTAAAAAGGCAGTTACAGTGCCCTCATTTTCTTTTTTATCGACTGTACAAGTACTGTACACAAGCTTCCCTTTGATTTTCAATACTTTTGTTGCAGCATCAAGCAATGCCAATTGTATTTTTTGGAGATTTTCTAAATCTTCCTCACGCTTTGTATATTTAATATCTGGTTTACGACGCATGACACCTAGACCACTACAAGGTGCATCGACTAAAATAGCATCAAATGATTCTGGCTGTAGAAAATCTGGTGCTTTGCGTCCATCAATCGGCGCAGTTTCTACTATATCAATTCCCAGACGATCTGTATTATGGTCTATTAAATCTAATTTATGGGGATGAAGATCAGTCGCTAAAATCGAACCCTCATTGTTCATAATCTCTGCTAAATGTGTTGTTTTTCCACCTGGTGCGGCACACATATCTAACACACGCATACCAGGAGATGGATGTAGGACATTAGCGGGAATCATCGAGCTTTCATCCTGAATCGTAATCAGTCCTTCTTGGAATGCTTTTGTTCGAGCAGGCTGACCATTTGTAACATGTAAGCATTCTGGCATTATATCGCTTTTTTTAGCCGTTAAGCCTTCCGCCTCTAAGCTAGCAATCGCTTCCTCGATATTTACCTTTGTCGTATTAACACGGACAGTCTGTACAGGTGGCACATTATTTTCCTGTAACATCTCAGTCGCTACTTCCATACCATAGTTATCCACAAAGCGTTGCACTAACCACTCTGGATGACTCGTTTCAATAGCAAGGCGCTCAATTGGATCTTTAATTTCATCAGTAGAAGCTACACCCTGACGTAAAATAGATCGTAAAATACCGTTGACCATAGAAGCAATACCTTGATGACCTCGTCGTTTGGCAATTTCTACAGCCTCATTCACTGCTGCATGCGGAGGAATACGCGTTAAATAATGAATCTGATATAAGGATAATCGTAAAAGCCAGCGCACCCAAAGATCCACAGAGCCACGAATAAATGGCTCTAAATAATAATCAAGTGCCATTTTATATTGTAGGGTGCCATACGTAATTTCTGTTAAAAGAGCACGATCCTTCGCTTCAATTTTATGTCGCTTTATCGTTTCACTTAAAAGTAAATTACTATAGGCTTGATTTTTATCTACTGCTAAAAGAATAGAAAGGGCAGCATCCCGCACATTTCCATCCCAAATTACTACGCTTTTTTTACTCATTTAAACTGGTCCCCAATCTGTAATTTAGAACCTGTACCACGCAAGTATTCTTCAGCTATCATACGTTTTTTACCAGCTGGTTGTACATCATATAGCGCAAGTGTTGTGCCATTTCCAGCTGCAACTTCAAAATAATCCTTTGAAATTGCAACGACTGTACCAGGACTAGCATCATGCTTTGTGTTGCCAACCTTTGCCCACCAAATCTTGAAGTTTCCATCTTCAAAGGTCGTATAGGCTACTGGCCATGGATGGAGACCCCGTACCTGATTGTATAAAGTTGCAGCATCTTTGGTCCAATCGATACGTTCTTGTTCACGTGAAATATTACTTGCAAAGGTTACCTGCTCCTCATCCTGTACCGTTCGACTATTTGTTTTATTTATAATAGAAGGAAGTGTATCTTTTAATAATTCTTCGCCTACTACACTGAGCTTATCAAATAGACCACCTGTATGGTCATCCTCTTCGATTTGGATAGCCTTCTGAGATATAATATCACCTGCATCAAGCTTTTCAGCCATATACATGATCGTTACACCTGTCTCTTTTTCACCATCAATAACCGCTTGGTGAATCGGTGCACCACCACGATATTTTGGTAAAAGTGATGCATGAACGTTAATACATCCAAGCTGTGGTGCCTCTAGTAATGCTTTCGGCAAGATTTGTCCAAATGCTGCTGTTATAACTAGATCAGGCTGTAAATCAAGGATTTGCTGTAATTCCTCAGAACCTCGTAGCTTTTCAGGCTGTATTACGAGTAAGCCTAATTCAATAGCAACAGCCTTTACAGGGGGTGGCGTAAGTACACGCTTACGGCCAACTGGACGATCTGGCTGTGTAACGACTGCTTTGATATCGTAGCCTTCATGGTGTAGCATACGCAAAATTGGCGCGGAGAAATCTGGTGTTCCCATAAAAATTATTGACGTCATATTACTCCTCCTCTTCTGCGTACATTGCCTCAAGTTCTTCCTCTGTGACAATGCGTTTGATTTTTGAATCGAATAGCACGCCATCTAAATGATCAATTTCATGTAAAATAGCTCGTGCATCAAAACCTCCAGCTTCTAACTCATAAACGCGTCCTTCACGATCACAAGCTTCGATTTTCACATAGTCAGGGCGTTCAACCTCACCGTATAACCCTGGGAAACTTAAGCAGCCCTCAATATCTATTTCCGCTCCGTCTGTCTCAATAACAGTTGGATTAATCATTTCTAGAATATCTCGTTCCTCACCAAGCTCCACAATTGCAACTCGTAAGCCAACATTTATTTGAGGAGCTGCAATACCAACCCCATCATATTCAACCATTGTGTCATATAAATCATCTAGCAATGTAATTATGTCTTCATTTATTTCTGTAACTTCTGCACACGGTGTAGATAATACCTGTGCTGGATGTTCTACAACTTTTTTTATAGCCATTTTCTGTTTCCTCATTTCTACTATTTCAGGCTTTAAGGCCTTGTCTACTCTGTAGGTCAATATTAGATAAACAACCGTTCAATAATTCTTTCATCATTTCTAATCAATTATGCCTCGGCATAATTGCGTCCGGAATCGGCTTTGTGCTTGCATAAAGAACTCCTTTCCGATTCCGTGACATCCGCCAGAGGCTTTATCTTCATTCAGTAGGTGTTTGGACACCCACTGGAAAGGAAACAAAACCGCATTCATCTCACCACCTGTAGAGGTGGAAGTCTTCTGCTGAATGAAGATAAATAGTTAGATTGTTGATGGATCTAAATCTACCGTCATTAATATTCCCTTTTTTATCCATTCTGCTCTATACATTGCAAGAAGGCGCTGTAAGACAGCAATCAGATTTGGTTCAATTTTATATTTTATCAAACATTGATAGCGATATCTATTTTGGAGACGACTAATACTTGCTGTTGTTGGACCTATAATAGCAACTTGATTAGATAAATTTCCTCTCAGCCAATCTGCCGCACGCCCAGCATACTCCGCTGCAATCATAACATCTTCATGAGAGATTTGAACAAGCGCAACAAAAAAATAAGGTGGATAGCTTGAACGACGACGTAAAAACATTTCTCGTTCATAGAATGGCTCGTAGTCCTGTATTTGTGCCAACTCAATGGCATAATGCTCTGGAGTATACGTTTGTATAATAACCTCTCCATGCTTATTATGTCTTCCAGCCCTGCCACTAACCTGTGTTAATAGCTGAAATGTACGCTCCGCTGCCCGGTAATCTGGGAGGTGTAATGATGTATCAGCGCTTAGAACACCTACTAGCGTAATATTCGGAAAATCAAGCCCTTTTGCAATCATTTGCGTGCCAAGCAAAATATCTGCCTGTTCTTCTCCAAATGCCTGTAAAATTTGTTCATGTGCGCCTTTTTGCTTTGTTGTGTCCACATCCATCCGAAGCACCCTTGCCTCAGGAAATAGCTTATAAATTTCTTCCTCCACTTTTTGTGTACCTGTGCCAAAGTAGCGAATATGCTCACTTTGACATTGTGGGCAAATTTGTGGAACACGCTCCTCATACCCACAATAATGACATTTTAATTTCTCAGTTGTGCGATGATATGTTAGCGAAATGTCACAGTTCGGACATTGCACAACCGTACCACAATCACGACAAAGCACAAATGAGGAATAGCCACGGCGATTTAAAAACAATACCATCTGCTCTTGCTTCTCAAGCCTTATACGCATTGCCTCAACAAGCTGCTCAGAAAACATAGAACGATTTCCTTTTTGAAGCTCCTCTCGCATATCAGCAATAAAAACAGTCGGTAACGCTTGATGCAGAGCACGCTGCTTTAATGTAAGTAAGTCATAAACACCCTTTTTAGCCCTAGCGAATGATTCCAATGCAGGCGTTGCGCTTCCTAAAATAACAGGACATTTATGAAATTCACTTCGCCAAATGGCTACGTCTCTTGCATGATATCTCGGTGAATCTTCTTGCTTATACGTAGATTCATGCTCCTCATCTAAAATAATTAAACCAATATTTGTAAAAGGCGCAAAGATAGCTGAACGAGCTCCTACAACAACGCTCACCTTTCCCTGTTGAATTTTACGCCATTCATCATACTTCTCTCCAACAGATAGCCCGCTATGCATGACAGCAACAAGCTCACCAAAGCGACTACGAAAACGTTCCGTCATTTGTGGTGTTAATGAAATTTCAGGCACCAGCATAATCGCTTCTTTACCATCATCTAAAACCTTCTGAATAGCTTGTAAGTAAATTTCCGTTTTACCGCTTCCAGTTATACCATGCAATAAAAAAGTTTTCCCAGCTCGTTCCGCCATTGATGTAGCAATTGCCTTTAATGCAATGTCCTGTTCCTCTGTCAAGTGTAAGGATGAAGTGCGGGAAACCTCCTTCGTAAAAGGATCACGATACACTTCTTCTTGAATAAATTGAGCAGCTCCTTTGTCAATAACTGCCTGCAATACCGAGGAGGATACGCCTGTTTCCTCATAGATTTGCTGCGGCGTTAGGATCTCCCCTATTTGTTTCCTCATCCATTCAATTAAAAAGCGCTGCTTGGCTGCTCTTGCTGCACTTTCTATGGCTTTCTCTATATCTTCTAGATTGTCAGAAATTTTGACCATACGGATTTCCTTTACATGTCCCTGCTGTTTCACAATATTTTCAAGTCTAACAAGATGATTAGTGATAAGCTGTTTTAATAAAGGCAGTAGACCAGCACGCTCAAATTCCTTGAAATTAGCCTTTTGTCTCTTACCAAAAATATCCTGTACTTCTTTTGGTAAAGCGACATCCTGTCCTTCCTGTATGATGATAATTTTTTCATATTTCGCTCGCAGTGCAGACGGGAGCATAACCTGTAAGGCATCAATTTCATAGCATATTGTTTCGTTTTTTAACCACTTTGCCATTAACAGCATTTCTTCTGTTAACACAGGCTCTATATCTAATATTTGTGTAATTGCCTTAATTTTATTTAGGGGTACTTCTGTTTCGTTTTTTAATCCCACTATAAAGCCTAGTACATTTCTTGGTCCAAATGGTACTTTTACACGACAACCCATTTCAATAACATTTGACCACTCTACAGGCACCTGATAATCAAATGGACGATCCACATGATATGTTGAGACATCCACTATAACCTCTGCAATTAAACAGCTCATTGCTCCTCACCTTTAATAATAAATGCCCATAGCGCCTTCGCAAAAAGCTCAGCATTCGATGTATCAAAAGGCCGTCCGTTTATTTCTGCTTTTTCACTAAAATCAATCCATTTATCAGATGTAATGGTTAACATCGGTTCACCTATAACCCTTTGTCCAAAGGTTACTGCTGCTGTTCCTTCAATCGATAATGTTGGTGCATCTTCGATTGAAGGCATATTAGCTGCATGGATGAAAATAGCCTGAGGATATTGTTTTTTATAGTCCTCAAGTTTTGCCAAAAGTTTATGCACGTTCGCATCGTTTTCATCTAAAAGGATTGTTGTTGCTCCAAGTATCTTTGCCTCTTGTGCTAACGCCTGACCAATTCTACCGTTTGCATACGTACTGATCACATGCTGTTCGTCCACTGGCATATAGAATGCTCCTGCTGTAATAACTACAGTTTTTCCAGCGAGCTTCTTTACTGTTTCTGAAAAATACTCTTGGACAATCGCTGTAATTTTTTCTGGCTCCTCTAAACGTCCCTTACCGATATAGCCACATGCTAAAAATCCTTCTGAAGGCTCAATAAATTGATAGCCATCTGATGCAAGCTGCTCCAAATTCCGTATAACCGCTGGATGATCATACATATGTACATTCATAGCAGGTGCTATCCAAACAGGTGCAGTTGTGGCTAGCAAGGTTGTCGTTACCATATCATCAGCAATGCCATTTGCCAGTTTTCCTATGATATTGGCTGTAGCAGGTGCAACTAACACTAAATCTGCCCAATCCGCCAAATCGATATGGGCAATAACGCTAGAATCCTTTTCATCAAATGTATCGAAAAAGACATCATTTTTGGACATCACTTGAAAGCTCAATGGATTTACAAATTGTCTAGCGGATGCAGTCATAATGACTTTTACATTTGCTCCTGCCTGCGAAAGCTTGCTAACAAGAGCGACAGCCTTATAAACCGCTATACCACCTGAAACACAAAGTAAAATATTTTTATTCATGCTAATATCGTCCTTTCAAAGGATAAGCTCCCAAAGGATCATTCCTCGGGAGCTTTCGGCATTCTGTATAATCAAAAATCCACTGCAAGACTTCAACATTAATTGGGCAATAGCTATTTTACATCAATGTTAGATTTCGTCCTCGTACACAGTTGACTCATCCTGTGATACCTTTGTAAGTACACCTGCCGCTACTTCTTCAAGTGCTTTTCCTACATATTTATGAGAAACATACTTGTGTAAGCGTTCAGTATCTTGTTCTTCCTGCATTTGGCGAGCACGTTTTGATGCTAGACTTACTAAAGAATACTTTGAATCGATTTCTTTTTTTAATGCATCTACTGATGGGTATAACATAGGTTTATTCTCCTCTCAACATTGACAAATATCTTTTTTCTACACGTTCTCTACGACAATGCTCGGCTTTTATAATCGCATTTATACGATCACAAGCATTCGTCACTTCATCGTTTTCAACTACATAATCATATAGGCTCATCATTTCAAGCTCTTCACTTGCAGTTGCAATACGCTTGGCAATAACCTCTGCTGTTTCCGTCCCTCTCCCAACTAAACGATCCTTTAATTCCGTTAAGCTAGGCGGTGCTAAGAAAATAAATAATGCATCAGGTGCTTTTTTCCGAATTTGTGCTGCACCCTGCACTTCAATCTCTAAAAACACATCACGTCCTGCATCAAGTGTTTCATTCACATAGGTTAATGGCGTACCATAGTAATTCCCTACAAATTCGGCGTGCTCCAATAAGCCACCCTGTTCAATTAGCATTTCAAAATCTTCACGTGTCTTGAAAAAATAGTCTACACCATCTACTTCACCTTCGCGAGGATTTCGTGTTGTCATCGAGATGGAATACTCATAATTCGTATTCGGCTGAGAAAATAATTCTTTTCGCACTGTCCCTTTACCTACACCAGATGGGCCAGATAGAACAATTAATAATCCACGTTCTTTTATCATTTATTCTCTATATCTCCCTTAATTTATAACAGATGCAATAGGCTATTCAATATTTTGAACCTGCTCACGCATCTTTTCTAAAATGGTCTTCGCTTGAACTACTGCTACGGCCGCCTCTGTAGATTGATTTTTGGAGCCAATCGTATTAATTTCACGATGAATTTCCTGCATTAAAAAGTCTAATTTACGCCCAACTGAAATCGTTTCTAATAACGTTTCCTCCAGTTGGATAAAGTGACTATCTAAACGGTCCAATTCTTCGGTAATGTCCACTCGTTCTGCAAATATCGCTACTTCTGCAAGTAAGCGATCCTCAAACAACTCACCATCTGCTATTTCAGCAATCCGTTCCAATAATCGTGTACGATATTTTTCTACAGCTAGTGAGGAAAATGAACGAATCTGGTTCACCTGTTCCGTTAACTGCTCCTTATATTGTACGACAACAACTTGCAGCTCTTGCCCCTCACGCTCACGCATTTGAATTAATTGCTCAATTGCTTGCGTAACCGCCATTTCCACAGCACTTAGTAAATCCTCAGGTGTAAGCTGTGGTTTTTCCTGGACAAGTGCTTGTTCAAGAGAGAGCAACTCCTGCATTGTCCATTTTTCTTCTAGTGGTACTCTTTTTGCTAATTCCTCTTTTGCCTTACGATACGCTTCAATTAATGACCAATTAATTTCAATAGATTGCTCGACATTTTCTAAATCCTTCACATAAACCATCACATCAATTTTGCCGCGTGACAAAGCTTGTGAAATTAGTTTTTTTGCAAAAATTTCTGCTTCAAGCCATTCTTTTGGAAATTTCGCATGAATTTCTAAAAAACGATGGTTGACCGAGCGCATTTCTACGGTTAATTGAAAGTCCCTTGTTGTTGTGACACCTCTGCCAAAACCAGTCATACTACGCACCAAGGTTCGTCACACCTTTCTTTGCATACTGGGATTATTATAACATAAGCTCTGCCATTTATGACGCTTCACCATAAAAAAATCGATAGAGCAAAAGCTAATTCTACCACAATTGAAGCTATATTTTAATATTCACCTAAAAAATGCTATGATAAACATTAGAATCGTGCATTTGCTACCTAAATGAAACATGAGGCACTGATGCATTATAAAACTACAACAAATACGAAAGTACCAAACTGATTGATATCGTTGGAAAGAGGAAATCACATGGCATTTGATGGCTTATTTACTTACTCAATGACAGCCGACCTACAACAATTAGTAACAGGTCGGATTACTAAAATACATCAACCGAACGCTCAGGAGGTTGTTCTTCACATCCGTGCAAATGGAAGTAACCATAAATTACTTTTTTCAATTCATCCTTCTTATGCGCGTGTTCATCTTACGGAGCAATCCATTGAAAATCCTGCTGAACCACCAATGTTTTGTATGCTGTTACGAAAGCACCTGGATGGTGGTTTTATTTCTTCTATTAAACAGCATGATTTTGACCGCATTATAATAGTAGAAATTGAAAGTAAAAATGAAATCGGTGACCCTATCATAAGGGAGCTCCACGCTGAAATTATGGGGCGTCACAGTAATTTATTATTAATCGATAAGGAGCAGGAAAAAATAGTCGATAGCTTAAAGCATTTGCCGCCTTCTGTGAATAGTTTCCGCACAGTGCTGCCTGGTCAGCCTTATATTGCTCCTCCAGCACAAAATAAATGGCACCCGCTTAATGTAACGGCTGAACAGCTAATAGGTTTTTTCTCTGAAAAAAAATCTGCTAAGGATATTGTTGCTCAATTTACGGGCTTCTCACCGTTACACGCTGAGGAATTACTGTTCCGATTTATGGATACAAAAGATTTGGTTGATTGCTTTCAAAATTTTATTGCTTCCTTTCAACATGGTGGAACACAGCCAATGTATGTTATAGCAAATAATAAAACTTACTTCTCCCCAATCGCTTTAACACATTTACAAGGAGTTGTTACCAACTATTCAAATGTTCATGAGCTGCTTGATCGTGTATTTTTTGCACGTGCTGAGAGAGATCGTGTTAAACAACAGGCTGGTGACTTAGAGCGATGGCTGCAAAATGAAATTGATAAGCTGACATTAAAAATTAAAAAGCTCAATAAAGACTATGAGCATGCCTCAAGGCTTGACCAGTTTCAATTATATGGTGAACTGCTGATGGCAAACATGTATGCATTCGAAAAGGGTGTAAAGACAGTCACTGTCACGAACTACTATAGTGAAACTGGAGAGGAAATCACTATCCCAGTCAGTGAACGTAAAACGCCAATTGAAAATGCTCAAAGTTACTATTCAAAATACACAAAGGCTAAAAATGCACTTATTATGGTTCAGGAGCAGTTAGAAAAAACGAAGGACGAGATTTCGTATTTTGAAATGCTCGCACAGCAGGTTCAACAAGCGGCGCCGAGTGATATTGAGGAAATTCGTGAAGAGTTAGCCGAACAAGGTTATTTAAAATTACGTCATGCTCGAAAAAAGAAAAAACAAGCTAAGCCTGAACCAGAGCGTTATGTATCTTCAACAGGTGTAGCTATATCTGTTGGCAAAAATAACAAACAAAACGATATGCTGACATTTAAAATAGCTAAACGCACAGATGTTTGGCTCCATACGAAAGATATTCCAGGTTCACATGTTGTTATCCATATGAGTGAACCAGACGAAACCACTCTACGTGAAGCGGCAACATTGGCTGCCTATTTTTCAAAAGCAAGGGACTCCTCTTCTGTTCCTGTAGATTACACAGAAATACGTCAGGTAAAAAAGCCAAATGGAGCTAAACCTGGATTTGTTATTTATTTTGAACAAAAAACTTTATACATCGATCCAGATGAAACTGTCATTTTACAGTTAAAAAAACAATCATAACATGTTGTTGAAAATGCTTTCAGGAATAAAAGATGATGTTTGTATGGAAATACGTCAGAGGAAACTTATTCGAAAAACAGTTTACTATGACGAAGCTAAGTTATATGTGCAAGGCTTGCCTATAGTATAGCGAATTGTCTAAACAAAATTACCTTAATCCGTTTGCTTTTCCACACAATATAGAGAGGGAATAGGATATGTGATGTATCGTATTCCCTTTTTATTTTAACCACCACGCAATCCTTACTATAGCTATATTAAATTTTTCTTTCTCCTACTCTTTTTTTATAGCAAATGTTCCTTATTATAATAGCGAAAAAAAACTTATGAATAATCTGTACTGTTTATATGATGCGTTATTGACTTCCACCTTTCTAAAAGGCTAAATTTAAGTATAAAAAAATTATTTTTGTATTTTGGAAAGGGCGTATCTCTATGACTGTAGGCAGAAAGCTAAGCTTTGGTTTTTTCACAATCATCCTCACCCTAATTATTTCTTTGTTAATCATGTTTTTCCAGTTTACCAACATTGAAAAAAAGGTTGAAAATGCACTTGAAAATCGTGTCGCCCTAGTAGAATTAGCGGATAATATTCAATTTGAGCTAGCGATGCAAGGCCTTTTTATCCGCGCAATATTTATTGAAGATAAAGCAACTAATCTGGAGAATTTCTCAAAATATGCTGGAATGCTAGATGAGCATGTAAGTGAAATCAAGCAAAAATCCGATACATCAGAAATGGATACTTATGCGAAGGACTTAAATACATATAATGAAGCGTTTAATAAAGCAGCGGATGAAGCTCTTGTACTTCATAATGCTGGAAAACTTGAAGAGGCTTTACAAAAAGTAAATAGTGAGGTTGAAGAAGCGAATAAGGGGCTATTAGAAGTATCTGAAAAAATTGTAAGCTACCAAAAGAACCAGCTTGATCTTGTAACGAAAGAATCCAAACAAGCCGTAGCCAATTCACAAATAATCTCGATTATTGCCATCGTTCTAGGATTAATTATAGGGATACTGCTAATGTTTTATGTGCAGCGTACCATTTCCAAGCCTTTAAAATTAACAGTTATCGCAGCCAATAACATAGCAAATGGTGAATTATATCATGAAGATATTAGCCATCAGTCTAAAGATGAGATAGGTCAGCTTTCTACCGCCTTTAACACAATGAAAAACAGCTTACGGAACTTGTTAACTCATATACAAGCCAACACAGAACATTTAACGGCTTCCGCTGAAGAGCTTTCTGCCTCTACTGAAGAAATTTCTGCTTCAGCTGATGAAGTCACAAGAAGTATAACTGAAACAGCAAACGCGGCTTCTGCTGCTACCATTGCTGCAAATGAGAGTGCACATGCTATGGATGAAACAGCTGTAGGCGTTCAGCGTATTGCAGAAGCAACCCAACAACTACATCAAAACGCGGTAACAACAACGGAATTAGCTAATAACGGCAATTCTACTGCGAATGAAGCTCAACAACAAATGAATGTCATCTATGACTCTACACAAGTGATTAATAATCTTGTTCAGAAATTAAGCAAACAATCTGCAGAAATTAGTAATATCACAACAGTTATTACAGCTATTACAGAACAGACGAATTTATTAGCTTTAAATGCCGCAATCGAAGCGGCACGTGCAGGCGAACATGGCAAAGGCTTTGCTGTTGTAGCTGATGAGGTTCGTAAATTGGCCGAAGAATCTAAGCAATCTGCCAATAAAATTGTCAATTTAACACAAGAGATTCAGGGAGATACACAAAATGTAGAGAAAGCTGTAGAGAGTGGTCTACAATCTGTAGCAGATGGTGTAAAAATGATTGGTCATGCTGGGACAGCTTTTGAAGCCATTGTAGAAGCTATTAATACTATGACCGATCAAATTGAAGATATTTCTGCTACCTCTGAAGAAATATCTGCTAGTGCAGAGCAGGTAGCTGCATCTGTCGCTGAGATCGCAAATGGCGCCTCTGCTAGTGCAGCACATACACAAATTGTTGCTGAATCTAGTAAAGAACAAGCTGCTACGATGCAACAAATAAATCAGGTCGCTACTGATTTAAGTGAAAAATCATTTGACCTACAAACAAAAATTAGCCAATTTAAACTTTAAATATGGTAGCAGTGCATTTTGAATCAAAAAATGCACTGCTTTATTTATCAATAAACCTTTCCCTACCCGTTTCTCATTTACAAAATTCGCCAAAAATACATTAATGATAACTGAGTTTGCTGTTGATCATATAGCTCATAGACTTTAATCCAGATTGTTATAATAACTATATGCAGACACTTTCCTTCTAAGCGAGACAAATGAACTTCTCCACAAAACAACCGTTTAACAACACCTTGAATATAACTATTTTTACCATTTAATAGATACCAAATCCTAGATGTAGATAAATGATGATTTATGTCATTTTTACATACATCGTTGCATATTCAAACATCTCATAAATTATTTCAAGAGAATTTCTCTTATTAAAAACACTTCCCATCCAATACAATTATTTCTTAAAAAAGGCACATTTTTTCATACATTTACTTTACTTTCTCTTTTTTCAGCATAAAAACGATGAATCTTAGATAAATACAAAACAAGATTCTTATATATCAATAATAGATAAAAGTATTCATGTTTCGACATAGGAAATTACAAAAAATTACCTGAATAAGAAACTAAATCACTTAGTTTTACAAAGATTTTCTACAAATCCATGCAATTCTCTCAATAGACCAGATCCGTGACTTTTGAATCATTTTTTAAATATCAATGGTATTATCAAAAGAATAGGAATTTTCGGTATAGTATGTCATTTTTTTGTTTTTGTTTTATTTTTGATATAAATATTATGATAACATCAAATTATTATCATTTAATCACTTTCACTTGTTAATGTGATGAATCGAAAAAATTTATTATCCTATTAGATGTCAGATAATACTATATAAATTTGAATCTTTTTTATTTTGTGCACAATGATTTTTTTGGTATATTAAATAGGAGCTTCAAAGAAGGCTTAAAATTGTATAAGGGGGATTTACATGATTAAAAACAAAAAGTTTTTATTACTAACAGTCCTTGCAGTATTTTCATTAGTTCTTGCTGCATGTGGCTTCGGTGGAGATAAGTCTGATAATTCTTCATCTTCAGACGGTAACAAAGATTCTGGTTCAAAAGCTAAAGAGCTTAAAGTAGCAATCGCTTCAGAACCACCTTCTTTACACCCAGGACTTGCATCGGATACTGATTCTAGTGCAATCTTAACTAACATTTTTGAAGGTCTAGTTGTTGTAGACCAAAAAGGTACCCCTACTCCAGGTATGGCTGAGAAGTGGGAGATCAGTGATGATAAAAAGACTTATACGTTCAAATTACGTGATGCAAAATGGTCAAATGGCGATCCAGTTGTAGCAGGTGACTTTGAATATGCTTGGAAATGGGCTTTAAATCCAGAAAACCTTTCACAGTATGCTTCTATTTTCTACCCAATTAAAGGGGCTCAAGCATACAACGAAGGAGGCGGTTCTGTTGATGCTATTGGTATCAAAGCTGAAGATGACAAAACTTTAGTTGTAACTTTAGAAAACCCAACTCCTTATTTCCTAGAATTAACAGGATTCAAAACTTATTTACCAATTAACCCAAAAGCGACTGAAGCTAATGAAAATTGGTACGCAGACGCTGGTGAAGATTACGTAACAAATGGTCCTTATAAATTAAGCGAATGGAAACATAGTGATTCTATCGTTCTTACAAAAAATGAAGATTATTGGAATGCATCAAATGTTGACGTTACTACTGTCAATGTTGCTATGATTGAAAAAGAATCAGTTGTTGCTACTAACTTTAAATCTGGCTCACTTGACTATATCGGTAAACCATTCCAAACAGTAGACCTTAATGCAATTGATGAATTCAAAAAAGATGGTTCTTTAAAAATCAAGGACGAAGCAAGTATTTATTGGTATAAACTCAATACAAAAGATAAAATTATGTCTAATGTAAATATCCGTAAAGCGCTTACATTAGCAATCGATCGTCAAACATTAATTGATAACGTAACTAAAGGTGAGCAAAAACCGGCTCTAGGTATGGTTCCATTATCAGTTCCTGGATTTGAAGAAGACCGTGGTTACTACAAAGATAATGATGTTGAAGAAGCAAAAGCTGCTCTTGAAGCTGGGATGAAAGAACTTGGTATTAAAGACCCTAAAGATATTAAAGTTAACATTTCATTTAACACTTCTGAAGGGCACGCAGCAATCGCTCAATATATCCAAGAAGAGTGGAGTAAAAAACTTGGTATTACATCTCAGTTAGATAACTCAGAATGGCAAGTTTATTTAGAAAAATTAAAAACTGGTGACTATCAAATCGGTCGTCTGGGCTGGGTAGCTGACTATATCGACGCATATACATTCCTTGAAATGTATGATACGGCTAAAAACGGTAACAACCAAACAGGCTGGGAAAATGCTCAATACAAAGATTTATTGAAAAAAGTAGTTGCTGAGGTAGACGAAGCTAAACGTCTTGATTATTTAAAACAAGCTGAAGCAATTGCTATGACAGAATTCCCAGTTGCACCTATTTACTACTACACTCACTTATCTGTAGTTAAAGAAGGTATTAAAAACTTAGATACGAATCCAACTGGTGACATCCACTTTAAAGATGTAAAGATGAAATAATTTGTTAACAATTTCTTTTTAAGCTCTAAGCTGAGAGCTGCCTCGTAGCCCTTGCGGTGCGAGTCAGCTCTTTTTAAAATACGAAAGCACTTATTTGTCAGATAATTGATAAGTAGAAGGAGGAGTTTTATGTGATTAAATATATTCTGAAAAGGCTGATGTATATACTTCTCGCGCTTTTCGTCATCGTAACGGCTACGTTTTTCCTATTGCGTCTTGCTCCTGGTAACCCATTTGCATCTGAACGCAATTTCCCTCCTCAAATAGAGGAAAAGTTAAACGAAACGTATGGATTAAATAACCCTTGGTATATTCAGTACAAAGATTATTTAATCGATGCGGCCACTTTTAATTTCGGTGAATCTATGAAATATAAATCGCGTTCAACGAATGATATGATTGCAGAAGGCTTTCCTGTATCTTTAACTTTAGGGATTGAAGCTATGCTGCTTGCTATTGGATTTGGTGTATTAATCGGTGTAGTTGCTGCGCTTTATCATAATAGGTGGCCAGATTATTTGGCAACGACTTTTGCGGTGCTCGGAATTTCCGTTCCATCCTTTATATTAGCTGGACTCATGCAGTATTTCATTGCATACAAACTTCAGTTATTCCCGATTAGTGGATGGAAAGGCTTTAGTTATAGTATATTGCCAGCCTTAGCTATTGCACTTTCGCATATGGGCTTTATAGCTAAACTAACACGTTCAAGTATGCTTGAACAAAATAATAGTGATTACGTAAAAATGGCTCGTGCAAAAGGTATAGGGAAATGGACAGTCGTCTTCCGCCATACTTTACGTAACGCCCTTTTACCAGTCATTACTTATTTAGGTCCATTAACTGCTGGGGTTGTTACAGGTAGCTTCATTGTAGAGCAAATTTTTGCGGTTCCTGGTTTAGGTAAACACTTTGTACAGAGTATTACGAACCGTGACTATACAGTTGTTATGGGAACAACGGTGTTCTTCTCAATCATTCTTTTATTTGCGGTATTGATCGTAGATATATTATATAGCGTGATCGATCCTCGAATTAAGCTGAAAGGAGCGAAAAAGTAATGACACAGCAACAAATCGAGAAAGATAAGTTTAAAATTGTTGGTGGAAATCATGAAGCAACTGAAAAATTAGCAGATAAATCTATCTCCTTTTGGAAGGAAGTATTTATTCGTTTTTCCCATAATAAAATGGCGATTTTTGGTTTAATTGCTTTAATAGTTATTGTTTTGATGGCTACATTTGTGCCAATGTTTTCACAATACCACTATAGTGATCAATTAGGTTCCTATAATGCCCCACCATCTTCAAAATATTGGTTTGGTACAGATGATTTAGGTCGAGATGTTTTCGTTCGAGTATGGGCTGGCGCTCGTATCTCTTTACTCATTGGGATTGCTGCTGCAGTTATTGACTTGATCATCGGCGTATTATGGGGAAGTATTTCTGGTTTAGCAGGTGGCCGTGTTGACAATATTATGATGCGTATTGCCGATGTTTTAACAGCTGTTCCTTACTTACTAGTTGTTATCGTACTTTTAGTAGTATTAGAACAAGGTATTATTCCAATGATTATCGCATTATCGATTACAGGTTGGATTAATATGGCTCGTATTGTTCGCGGTGAAGTATTATCTATTAAAAATCAAGAGTATGTTTTAGCTGCTCGAACTCTGGGCGCAAGCACAGGACATTTAATTTTAAAACATTTAGTGCCAAATGCACTTGGTGCGATTTTAGTAACAATGACATTAACTGTACCACATGCTATTTTTACAGAGTCTTTCCTTAGTTATCTAGGACTTGGGGTTCCTGCTCCACAAGCCTCTTGGGGAACAATGGCTTCTGAAGGTAATGGAGCGATTACCAATGCTCCTTGGCGTTTAATATTCCCTGCATTATTCATTTCACTAACAATCTTTGCGTTTAACGCAGTTGGTGACGGCTTACGTGATGCATTAGATCCAAAACTACGTAAATAAGGAGGTGGCCCAAAATGAGTAAAACAATTCTAGAGGTAAAAGATTTACGAATAAACTTTAAAACTTATGCAGGGATTGTTCATGCTGTGCGTGGTGTTAACTTTGATTTAAAGGAAGGTGAAACACTCGCTATAGTAGGTGAATCAGGTTCTGGTAAAAGTGTTACGAGTAATGCGTTAATGAAACTAATTCCACAGCCACCTGGTATTTATGAGTCAGGACAGATTTTATTTAATGGTCGTGATTTAGTTCCGTTAAGTGATAAAGCAATGTCAAAAGTACGCGGAAATGAAATTGCAATGATTTTCCAAGATCCTATGACAAGTTTAAATCCAACTATGAAGGTCGGACGTCAAATAACTGAAGTAATTTTACAACACAAAAAAGTATCTAAAGCAGATGCAAAAAAACGTGCAATTGAGCTTTTAACACAGGTAGGTATCCCTTTCCCTGAGAAACGGTATAACCAATATCCACATGAGTTTTCAGGTGGTATGCGTCAGCGTGTTGTTATTGCTATCGCCCTTGCAGCTGATCCTAAGCTGTTAATTGCTGATGAGCCCACAACAGCCCTAGACGTTACAATTCAAGCGCAAATTTTAGAGCTTATGAAAGAAATACAAAAAAATTCGAAAACATCTATCATTTTCATTACGCATGATTTAGGTGTTGTTGCCAACATCGCTGACCGTGTTGCTGTTATGTACGCTGGTCAAATCGTGGAATATGGTACTGTCAATGATATTTTCTATAATCCTAAGCATCCTTATACATGGGGTCTTCTTGGATCAATGCCAGACTTAGATAACGACACAGACGAGCTATTACGTACGATTCCTGGTTCACCGCCAGATCTTACGAACCCTCCAAAGGGCGATGCTTTTGCTGCACGTAATGAATTTGCAATGGCTATTGACTATGAACAAGAGCCACCTATGTTCCAAGTAAGTGATACACATTTCGCCAAAACTTGGCTGCTGCATCCAGACGCACCAAAAATACCACTTCCAGAAGCTGTTGCTAAACGAATTGAAGGGTATTTAGCAAAGGAGGCACAACAACATGACTAAAGCGGGTACAAAAAAAATTCTTGAAATCAAAAATGTAAAGCAGTATTTTGGCTCACCAAGTAACCCTATTAAAGCTGTTGATGGCATTAGCTTCGATGTATACGAGGGTGAAACGCTTGGTCTTGTTGGAGAATCAGGCTGTGGGAAATCAACAACTGGCCGTTCCATTATTCGCCTATATGACATTACAGATGGTGAAATTATTTTTGATGGTCAAAATGTTCATGGTAAAAAATCTAAAAATGAATTAAAAAATTTCAATCGTCAAATGCAAATGATTTTCCAAGATCCATACGCTTCTTTAAATCCACGTATGACGGCTGGAGAAATCATTGGTGAAGCCTTTGATATTCATGGTCTTTACAAAAATAAAAATGAACGCCGTGAAAAGATTAATCAATTACTAGAGGCTGTTGGCTTAAATAAAGAGCACGCCAACCGTTATGCGCATGAATTCTCTGGTGGTCAGCGTCAACGTATTGGGATTGCTCGTGCCCTAAGCTTAGATCCAAAATTCATAATTGCCGATGAGCCTATCTCAGCACTGGACGTATCCATTCAAGCGCAAGTGGTTAACCTGCTAAAGCAGCTTCAAAAAGAACGCGGCTTAACATATCTATTTATTGCCCATGACTTATCCATGGTTAAATACATCAGCGACCGTATCGCTGTAATGTACCGTGGGAAAATCATGGAAATCGGTAAGGCAGACGATATTTATAATAATCCTGTACATCCGTATACAAAATCTTTATTATCAGCGATCCCACTTCCTGACCCAATGTCGGAAAAGCGTCGTCAACGTATTCCGTACAAGCATACAGAGGTGGACGATAGTGCAACATACCATGAAGTTGGCGATCAGCACTATGTTTATGGTACAGCTGATTTAGTGAAAACTTGGGTTTCAAATCGATAATAACTTATACATCCATCCATTAGAATTTTCTAGTGGATGGATTTTTTATATTGAAAGCTTGGAATACTTTTAAAGGTATCCTGTTTTCCACTGATAATGACTATAGCCAGCTACTACCTTCTTGATTTAGGGTTTAAAGCATCTTTTAAGCCTTCACCAATGAAGTTTATCGACAAGATGACTAGCGTAATAGCTGTAGCAGGAGGTACCCACATCCAGAGCTTGTTCTTTAGCACATCTGAATTTCTAGCTTCAAATAGCATATTTCCCCAGCTTGGTGTGTCAGCAGGTACTCCCATTCCTAAAAAGCTTAAACTGGATTCTGCCACAATTGTCACCGCCATTAGTAATGTTGCCTGTACAATAATTGTGGAAGCAACATTGGGTAATAAGTGCTTTACTATGATTTTTGAGGATTTACAGCCAATAGATTGAGCAGCTAATATATATTCATTTTCTTTCTCAGCAAGAATTCTACTACGTACGATCCTTGCAACACTTCCCCAAGTTAAAATCGAGATAACAATGATTAATGTCCATAATCCAGATATTTTCCCAGTAAGAAGAGTATTTAATACAATACAAAATACTAAAAACGGAAACATTAATACAAAATCGGTAAATCGCATTAACAGCTGCTCAATCTTTCCTCCAAAATATCCCGAAATCGCTCCTACAGTAGTACCGATTACCACGATAAAAATCATACAGCCCAATCCAACTGTTAAAGAGGATCTTCCTGCGTAAAGCATTCTTGTAAAAACATCACGTCCATTCGTATCTGTCCCTAGCCAATGCTCACTCGATGGTGGTAGGCTAATCTTTGTAAGATCTACACGTACAATATCTTTTGTAGTAATATAGGGAGCTAAAAACGATAGAATAATAACTAGCAACAAAAAAAGCAGACTAATCATAGCTAATTTATTTTTAACGAACTTTCGTCTTGCAATCACCCATGGTGAGGGACTTTTCTTCGGTGTTTTTGGAGACAATATTTCTTGATTCGTAACCAATGTCATGATTTCCCCCTCCTTAATCTAGTCTAATACGCGGATCTACCACACCATATAATAAATCCGCCACCAAATTACCGAATAATGTTAAAAACGAAAGTAACATAGTAATCGACATCATGACTGCATAATCTCTTCTTCCAACAGATTCTAAGAATAGTGCACCTATGCCTGGATAAGTAAAGATGGTTTCTGTTATGACTGCCCCACTAATTAATGTTGCGATATCAAAACCAAGATACGTGATAATTGGAATGATCGAATTTCGTAAAATATGTTTATTATATATTTTCGATTCTTTTGTACCCTTTGCTCTTGCAGTCCTTACAAAATCTTTTCTACTATTTTCAATAATGTCATTGCGTAAAAATTGTGTATAGGATGCCGTTCCCATCAATCCTAATATTAATGCAGGTAATAAAACATGATGTAGTTTACTGATATAGTAATGAAAAGTTCCTTCTATAACCCCTACTCCTACAGAGCCACTGAAAGGGAACCACCCTAGCTTAAAGGAGAAAAAGTAAATAGCAACTATCCCAGCAACAAACGATGGGATCGCTAAAGCTAAATAATTATAGGTCGCAATCAAATTATCCCCAAGTGTATAAGGCTTTCGTCCAGCATACATCCCCATTATAAAAGCAAAAATATATGTGAAAATTAATGATACTACTGCCAAAAATATGGTATTAGGTATACGTTGTGCAATAATTTCTGCAGCTGGTTTTTTATAAACAGTTGATTTTCCAAAATCCCCTTGTACAAAATTAGCTATCCATCTACCGTATTGTGTAATAATTGGGTCATTATAGCCTAATTTTTCTCTCATTTCTTCGATGTATTGTGGATTCGTATTAGATGGGTCAATTTCTCCCCCAAACGGATCACCTGGCATCATCTTTGCTAAAAAGAACACCACCAATGAAATAAGGAGTAACAATGGGAGCATGCCTAGTAGTCTTCGAAGTGTATATTGAAGCATGTGAGGGTCTCCTTATCTATAAATTTACTAAATAGATCCCCCTTTAGTGGGAGGATCTATTTAGCAGGATTGGACCTCTAACCTATTCTTTAATATTCCATTTATAAACATCTGTTTGGAAACCAACAGCATTAATATGAACACCTTGTAATCGATTATTAATACCATATAAATCTAAGTTTTCCCATAATGGAAGTGCTGGTACCTCTTCATTGAAATACTTTTGCCATTCAATATATGTTTTCATACGTTCAGCTTTATCAAATGCCCCTTCACTTAAGCCCTTTTCTAATAACTTTTGATTTTGATCGTCTACCCAACGACCATAATTCCATTCTGCATTATTCCCCCATAAACCAGATGGATCTGGGTCAGAGCCAGTACTCCAAGAACCAAAGAATGCTTCTAATGCAGCATCATCATTATCTTTCATATCGTTATATAAATTAAATTCAATTAAAGTACCTGTAGCCAATTCTGTTTTTACACCAATATCATTCCAAGATTGAATAATGGCCTGAGATCGACCCTCAAATGCTGCAGGACCAGCATAATGACCAAATGAAATTTTGAATGGTTTTCCATTTGAATCTTCCACAAATCCATCACCATCTTTATCTACATATCCAGCAGTTTTCAGCAGTTCTTTAGCCTTTTCTGGATTGTATTCATATTTATTCAGTTCAGATTCCTCTGCAGCAATCCAAAATGCACGTGGAATCACAGTGTTCGCAACCTCAGCTTTTCCTTCTAAGAAAGCATCGATCATTGCTGGACGATTAATCGCATACAATAGTGCCTGACGCAATTCTTTTGATTTAAACTTATCAAAATCTGCTACATTTGTAAGTGTGGCTTTATCACGGTGACCAAAACGAAGACCTATATAAGAATAAGATACACCTGTAGTTTCTTCAATGCGCACATTGTTTAATGCTGATAATTCTTTAACAGATTGCGGTCTTATATTCATAATGTCAATTTCACCGTTTTGGAACGCACCTGTTGCTAAAGATGGATCTATAACTTTAACAATCACGCCATTTAGCTGTGGTTTGCCCTTCCAGTAATCATCAAAACGCTCTAATTCAGAATACTCGCCATCTACTACTTTTTTCACCTTAAATGGCCCTAAGCCTACGGGATTTTCACGAACCTGCTTTGATTCCTCTAAATCTTTAATAGCAATACCTTCATAATGTTTCTTTGGCATTGGATAATTCCAAAGATTTTCTAAGTTATTAATCTTTACTTTTTCAAAGGTAATTTTTACTGTGTATGGATCAACGACTTCAATACCTTCAATTTTATCTGCTTTCCCCTCCTTTTTAGCTACTGCCCCTTTAATATTTTCAGCATAATTGAATCGAGGGCCTTCATACTCTGGATTTGCTAATGTTTCTAATGCATATACCCAGTCATCAACGGTTAACTCCTCACCGTTATGCCACTTTACACCTTTCTTAAAGCTAAACGTATACGTTAATTTATCCTCACTAATTTCCCAGGTTGCTAGGTGTGGAATATATTCTAACTCATCATTCACATCATAAATACCATCCATAGTAAAGTTTTGAATATAACCATCTACAACACTTCCTGCATACGCAGGATCAAATACTCCCTCAGGAGCCTGATCCGTACCAAATGTTACAATTCCTCCTTCCTTTGCTTCAGTAGTTGTTGCAGAATTGTCCTTCTCTTTGTCCCCTTCTTTTTCCTGTGTCGATGTGTCACTATTACATGCTGCTAAAAATAGAGCCATAACGAGCATTAGCATGAATGACCATAATGCTGATTTTTTCATTTTTTTCCCCCCGTGAATTTTATTTTTGTCATTATTTAATTCTCATAATGATCTTCTAATATAAATGACATGCAACTCTATGCCCTGGCTTCACCTCCTTTAAGGCTGGTTTTGATAATGAACACTCTCTCATTGCCTTTGGGCACCGTGGATGGAATGGACATCCTTTTGGAGGATTAGCTGGACTTGGAATATCCCCCTCTAACACAATGCGATTGCTCTTCTTTCTTGGATCAGGTACTGGGATAGCAGAGATTAACGCCTGTGTGTAAGGATGTAATGGTTCATCATAAATATGTTCTTTGTCTGCTATTTCCACGATATTTCCTAAATACATTACACCAATACGGTCACTCATATGCTTGACAACACTTAAATCATGAGCAATAAATAAAAACGTTAAATCAAACTCATTTTGCAACTCTTTTAATAGATTAAGAACTTGAGATTGCACAGACACATCTAATGCCGAAACAGGCTCATCTGCTATGATAAGCTTTGGCCGGAGTGCGAGTGCTCTAGCAATGCCTATACGTTGACGCTGCCCTCCTGAAAATTCATGAGCATATTTGTGATAAGCATCTGCTGGTAACCCCACTTTACTTAAAAGCTCTATAACTTCATTTTTTAACGATTTAAGTGATCTATTATGGTAGTTCATTATAGGTTCAGCTATAATACTGCCCACCATTTGCATGGGATTTAATGAGGCATATGGATCCTGAAATACCATTTGGATATCTTTCCGTATTTCTCTTAATGATTCCCCATATATTTTTGTTATATTTTTACCATTAAAAATAATTTTTCCATCCGTTGCATCCAATAACCTTAAAATAGTACGACCAGTTGTCGATTTTCCACAACCCGATTCACCAACTAATCCTAATGTCTCTCCATTTTTTATGGAGAACGAAATAGTATCAACGGCTTTAACATAACCTACAGTATGTCTAAATAAGCCGCCTTTGATGGGATAATATGTTTTTAAATTAATGATTTCTAATAAATTTTCTTGTTTTTCTGTTGTTTGATTCATACTGTCAGCTCACACCCTTTCTATTACATCCTTCATAAAGTAAACAAGATACCTCATGCTGGTCACCTATAAAGGCAAGTTGTGGTGTAACCTTATTACATTCAGGCATTGCCGATGGGCATCTATCTACAAATCGGCAGCCAACTTGAGGCATATTTTTTAAGGACGGGACAATACCTTTAATAGTGGATAATTCATTTACTTCAGCATCTATTCTTGGAATTGATGCCATTAATAACTTTGTATAAGGATGTTTGGGATTGTAAAACAGATTATCAACATTCGTTCGTTCAACAATTTTCCCTGCGTACATAATTATTACCTCATCACACATTTCTGCAACTACACCCAGATCGTGAGTAATCAGCACAATAGACATTTTATTTTTCTCTTGAATATTTTTCAGTAATTCAAGTATTTGGGCTTGTACGGTTACATCCAGAGCAGTTGTAGGTTCGTCAGCAATTAAAAGTCTTGGCTGACATGCAATGGCAATAGCAATCATCACCCTTTGTCTCATTCCACCAGACAATTGATGAGGATATTCATCAACGATTTTTTCAGCTCTTGGAATACCAACTTGCTTTAACAAATCTATCGCTTTGCCTCTAACCTCGACTTTTGACAATTTGCTATGGTTCAACATAATCTCTTCAATTTGTGAGCCTATTGTAAAAACCGGATTTAAGGATGTCATAGGTTCTTGGAAAATCATACTAATATCTTTTCCTCGAATTTTATTCATCTCATCGTTTGTATGATGTTCAATATTTTTCCCATGAAATCTTATTTCACCACCAGTGATTTTTCCAATTCCTTGTGGAAGAAGTTGCATAATAGAAAGGGACATTACACTTTTACCACATCCTGATTCTCCTACTATTCCAATAATTTGACCGGATTTAACTGAAAATGAAACATCATCTACCGCATGATATATTTCGCCATCTATATCAAAACCAGTTTTAAGATTTTTCACTTCTAACATTAAACTCATCTGCTATCACACCTTTTATTTTTTTAATGAAAATAATTAATAATTTATGTAGTACAGTTTATAAATATCTTGCTTATAATCGCTAAATAAGTATTCAGCTAACAGATCCAAAATCTATTTTAATATCATTTTTCGACAAAAAAAAACCAATTTCGAAGCATAAAAAACCTGCTATATATTACCGTATTCATTACTAACAAAATAAAGCCCAACAAAAATTCCACTGATGTAATATTCTGATAATTGAGCGTAATGCTATTTTATCTAGAAATAACACATTAAATCAAGTGAATTTTTCAAATTCTTATTATCTTATATACAAAATAAACCATACAACTATTCCAATTTTCATTAAAATATTTTTATTTCTATCAAATGAATATTTGCTCATTTATTACTTCAGCTGCATAAAGTATCATTTTTTTATTATCTAAATATAATTATATATAGTGTAATATATTATTTCCTCGCTCTTATATAATCGCTATTTATTTAGTATTTCAGATCATTTTAGTCATTTTGATGAATTGAGATATTTTCAGTTTTTCTGTTTTCAATTTTTGTAAATAATTTTCCCGATTAACACATTAATAAATTGAAGTGAAGTATATTACAGTAGAAAAGTAATTTACTTTAAGCAAGTAAACAGTGCAATGTTACATACTTCTCGGTATTTTCATTTGGCTAAATTTAATTATCATTTCTGCTGAGTTAGTAAAAAAACGACTATCGATAAAAATATCGATAGTCGTTTTTGAGAATTTCTAATTAGGTTTTTAGATTAAAGAGCTCCAGCCTTTAATTTTTCATGCCACTCCTTAAGGAATGGGATATCCTCTTCTTGAATAGCACCTGATTCATTAGCTGCTTCTATTAAATAATCAAAGTTTGTTAATGATACATATTGAATACCAGCTTGATCGAATGCTTGTTCAGCACGTGGTAGATTGTAAGTGTAGACACAAACAACGCCCAACACCTCACAGCCTGCTGCTCGCAAAGCTTCTACCGCTGTAATAGATGAACCACCAGTAGAAACAATATCTTCTACTACTACTACTTTTTGACCCGCTGCGTATTTTCCTTCGATTTGATTGCCACGCCCATGCTCCTTTGCTTTAGAACGTACATAAACCATTGGTAAATCTAGAATATCACTTACCCAAGCAGCATGGGGAATACCTGCTGTTGCTGTACCTGCAACGATTTCTGTTGCACCAAAGTTTTCTTTGATGAGTGATGCTAAGCCGTTTGCTAATTGTTTACGAATAACAGGATCTGAGATTGTTAGACGTGTATCGCAGTAAATTGGCGATTGAATGCCTGATGCCCATGTAAATAGATCTGTTGGATTTAGTTCCACTGCTCCTACTTTTAACATTGCGTGTGCGATTTCATTTTGTAATGTCATAGTTATGCCTCCCATAATTCACTTACAATTTTATATGCTGCTACTGGATCTTGTGCACCTGTTACGGCACGTCCCACGACAATTAATGAAGAGCCATCACGTTTTGCTCCATCTGGTGTGGCAATGCGCTTTTGATCGTGTGCGTTGCCTCCCGCTAAACGAATACCTGGCGTCACGCGTAGAAAACTATCTCCACATGCCTCAGCTATCGCTTTAGCCTCGTGAACTGAACAAACGACACCTTGTAAACCTGCTTGTTTTGTGAGACTTGCATAGTGCAAGACAGACTCCTGTAAAGATAGAGCAATTCTTTGCTCTGCTTGCATTTGTTCCTCAGTTGTTGATGTTAATTGTGTGACTGCAATTAATGATGGACGATCTTTTCCTGTAGGTGTTCCTGCTTCTAGCCCTTCTAGTGCTGCCTCCATCATTGGACGTCCGCCTGCCGCATGGACATTGACTAAATCTACACCTAATTTTGCTAGGCCTTTCATGGCAGATCCAACTGTATTCGGGATATCATGTAATTTTAAATCAAGGAAAATATCATGACCTAAATCCTTTACTTTACGAACAATGTCTGGTCCTTCCTGCATATATAATTCCATGCCAATTTTCACGAAAAGAGACTCATTGAACTGTTTTAGAAAATCCAATACTTCTTTTTCTCCGGGAAAATCTAGTGCTAGTATAGGCTGGGTATTCATCAACGATGGCTCCTTCCGATAATCTCTGAAATATGCTCAACACCTAATTTGTCAAGCTTTGCTGGTAATTCATCAATAATAGTTGGACATACGAAATGATCGACAAAGTTTGCTGTCCCCACAGCAACTGCAGATGCACCAGCCGACATAAAGTCAATAACGTCTTGTGCCTCTGTTACACCACCCATTCCAATAATCGGAATATTGACAGCCTTATATACCTCATAGACCATACGAATCGCAACTGGCTTTACAGCAGGTCCGGATAAACCACCTGTACCATTGGCAATTACCGGCTTACCAGTACGTTCATCCAGACGCATTCCAATTAAAGTATTAATCATAGTAATACCGTCTGCACCACCCGCTTCAACAGCTTGGGCAATGTCTACAATACTTGTTACATTAGGGGATAATTTTACATAAACAGGCACCTCAGACACAGCTTTAACAGCTTTCACCAGCTCACGTGCTGTTGTGGGATCAGTGCCAAATTGAATGCCACCGCATTTTACGTTAGGACAGGAAATATTAAGCTCTAATGCTTTTACATTGGCCCCAGTGGAAATACGTCGTGCAACCTCTACATAATCTGCTGTCTCTGTACCAGCTACATTTGCAATGATTGGCACATCATAGCTCTCTAGAAACTTTAATTCTTCATTCATGACTTTGTCAATGCCAGGGTTTTGTAGACCTATAGCATTTAACATCCCTGCTGCTGTTTCTGCTACGCGAGGAGTAGGATTACCTAGTCGTGTTTCTACAGTTGTTGCTTTAATCATTATAGCGCCAAGCTTCGATAAATCGTATAGCTGGGAATATTCTCGACCAAATCCAAAGCAGCCTGATGCTGGCATTATTGGATTTTTCAAATCTAAACCTGGTAATTGTATTGTTAATCGACTACTCATAATGCCACCGTACCTTTCGGGAAAACTGGACCATCAGAGCATACTTTAACATAGTCTTTTGCTACTTGGTCTGTCGTTTTACATACACATGCAAAGCAAGCACCGATACCGCAGCCCATACGCTCTTCAAATGATAGATAGCCCTCTTTATCAGGGTAAAAGCCTTCAAGTGCTTTTAACATTGGTAGCGGACCACAGGAATAAAAGACATCAAACTCAGGTGCTCGTGACTCTAATACATTTGTGACAAAGCCCTTTGTTCCCTTAGAGCCATCGACCGTTACATAATGTGTTTCACCAAGTGCGCTGAATTCTTCCTCATAAAAGCACACATCCTCTGTTTGGAAGCCTAACACATGAATTGTTTTTACACCACGCGCGTTTAATTGCTTAGAAAGCTCATGTAATGGTGGGACACCGATTCCTCCACCAACTAAAAGAGCTGTCCCTCCCTCTTTTACTGCATCCACAGGAAATCCGTTACCGATTGGTCCTAATACATTTACAAGCTGACCTTCACGATTCGTCGCTAAAACCTTTGTTCCACGACCTTCTGCTCGATAAATCATTGTAAATTCGTTGTTATCTTTATCTATATTTGCAATACTGATTGGTCGACGTAAAAGCGGCTCCAATGAATCTGACACCTTTACATGGACAAACTGGCCAGGAGTCATATCCTGAACCAGTTCACCATGAAGTGTCAATTCGAAAATGTTTGTCGCTATTTGCTTTTGAGAGACGACCGTCATTTTCTCTTGACGTATCATATTAGTGTACTACCTCCGCTTTTGGCATTTGTTCTGCTGTAAATGTCATTGATTCAATAACACGTAGCATTGCTTCTGCTGTATCTAATGATGTTAAACATGGGACACCGTTTTCAACTGATTCACGACGGATTCGGAAACCATCACGAGCTGGTTGCTTGCCTTTCGTAAGTGTATTCACTACAAGCTGTGCTTCACCGTTTTGAATTAGATCGATTAATGTTTGGCCTTTTGCACCGATTTTTCCTACGATATCTGTGCGGACACCTGCTGCTTCAAATGCTTTAGCAGTACCTTCTGTAGCCACAATACGATAGCCTACTGTTGAGAAACGTTTTGCAAGGGCAATCGCTTCCTCTTTATCTTTATCAGATACAGTAAATAATACTGTACCTTCTGTGCGAATTTCCATTCCTGCTGCAACTAAGCCTTTGTAAAGGGCTTTTTCTAATGTTGCATCTTTCCCCATTACTTCACCTGTTGATTTCATTTCAGGTCCTAATGTAATGTCGACACGACGTAATTTAGCAAAGGAGAATACTGGCACTTTTACAAATACACCTTTTTGCTCAGTTGCTAAGCCTGTTGGATAGCCTTGTTCAATAATTGACTTACCTAGGATTGCTTTTGTTGCAATATTAGCCATAGGGATATTAGTAATTTTACTTAAGAATGGTACTGTACGAGAAGAACGTGGGTTCACCTCTATCACAAATACTTCTCCTTGTGAAATAACATACTGAATGTTCATTAAGCCTATGATGCCAAGACCTTTTGCAAGTCGAGTTGTATAGTCCACTAATGTATCCTTTTGTGCCTGTGTTAATTTTTGTGGTGGGTATACTGAGATAGAGTCACCAGAGTGAACACCTGCACGCTCAATATGCTCCATAATACCTGGGATTAATACATTTTCACCGTCACAAATTGCATCAACTTCAATTTCTTGACCTGTTAAATAACGGTCAACTAATACTGGATGGTCTGGAGATGCTTCAACAGCATTTTCCATATAGTGTTGTAGCTCTTCTTCGTTGTAGACGATTTCCATTGCACGTCCACCTAATACATATGAAGGGCGAACTAACACTGGGAAGCCAAGTCGTCCACCAATAGCAAGTGCTTCCTCAGTTGAGATGGCTGTTTCACCTTGTGGCTGTGGAATATCTATTTCATGTAATGCTTGCTCGAATTTATCTCTATTTTCTGCACGGTCAATATCTTCAAGTGATGTACCTAAGATTTTCACACCATTTGCCGCTAATTTATCCGCAAGATTAATGGCTGTTTGTCCACCAAACTGCACAACTACGCCAATTGGTTGTTCTAAGTCAATAATGTGCATCACGTCTTCGATTGTTAATGGCTCGAAGTATAATTTATCTGAAATCGAGAAGTCCGTGGATACAGTTTCTGGATTAGAGTTAATAATAATTGCCTCATAGCCTGCTTCCTGAATTGCCCATACTGAGTGTACTGTCGCATAGTCAAATTCTACCCCTTGACCAATACGGATTGGACCTGACCCAAGGACAACAACAGATGGCTTGTCTGATTTAATAGATTCGTTTTCTTCCTCATATGTGCCATAGAAGTAAGGTGTTTCAGATTCAAACTCCGCTGCACATGTATCAACCATTTTATAAACTGGGATAATGCCATATTCTTTACGATATGCATATACTTCCTCAGGTGTTGTTTCCCAAAGCTCTGCAATTTTCTTATCTGCAAAGCCTAGACGTTTTGCTGTACGTAATACGTCCTTATCATTTTTATTGTCAGCGAGTGTTTGCTCCATATCTACAATATTTTTGAATTTATTTAAGAAGAATAAGTCAATTTCAGACCACTCATGAATTTGCTCAATCGTCACGCCACGACGTAATGCTTCACCGATGAAGAATAGACGTTCGTCTCCCGCTTTGCGGATACGTTTTTCAATCCAAGAATCGGAGTTTTCCTCGGCATGCTTTAACTCTAAGTGCACTTGACCTGTTTCAAGTGAACGAACCGCTTTAAGCATCGCTTCTTCAAATGTACGACCTAGTGCCATAACTTCACCAGTTGCTTTCATTTGTGTACCAAGATTACGTTTTGCTGATTCGAATTTATCGAATGGCCAGCGTGGAATTTTTGCCACGATATAATCTAGTGCTGGCTCGAAGCAAGCATACGTAGAACCTGTTACAGGGTTTTTAATTTCATCTAATGTTAAGCCAACTGCAATTTTCGCTGCTAGTTTGGCAATTGGGTAGCCAGTTGCTTTTGATGCTAACGCTGATGAACGTGATACACGAGGGTTAACCTCGATTACATAGTAATTAAAGCTATATGGATCAAGAGCTAATTGAACATTACAGCCACCTTCAATTTTTAGTGCACGGATAATATCTAGGGAAATATTACGTAGCATTTGATTTTCACGATCTGACAGCGTTTGTGTCGGTGCTACTACGATAGAATCCCCTGTATGAATACCTACTGGGTCAACGTTTTCCATGTTACATACTACAATGGCATTGTCAGCCGCATCACGCATTACTTCATATTCAATCTCTTTATAGCCAGCAATTGATTTTTCTAGTAAACATTGTGTAACTGGAGAGTATTTAAGCCCAGATGTCACGATTTCTTCTAAATCTTGATCATTGTAGCAAATACCACCACCTGTCCCACCTAGCGTAAACGCAGGGCGAACGATAACTGGATAACCAATCCTTACAACAAAGTTTTTCGCTTCATCTAAGTTATGGATAATATCTGATTCAGGCACTGGAGCACCTAGCTCATACATTAAATTACGGAATAAATCACGATCTTCTGCTTTATGGATTGCTTCTAATTTTGTCCCAAGAATCTCAATACTAAGCTCATCTAAAATTCCTGATTTATCTAATTCAATCGCCATATTTAAGCCAGTTTGTCCACCAAGTGTTGGCAGGATAGCATCTGGACGCTCTTTGCGCAAAATACGTGAAACAAACTCAAGTGTGATCGGCTCAATATAAACCTTGTCGGCAATTTCTGTATCTGTCATGATTGTTGCAGGGTTTGAGTTGATTAAAATAACGCGATAGCCTTCCTCTTTTAAAGATAGACAAGCTTGTGTTCCCGCATAGTCAAATTCTGCTGCTTGTCCGATAACGATTGGACCTGATCCGATTACTAAAATAGTTTCAATATCTGTACGTTTAGGCATGTTGTTTCCCCTTCCCTGCTTCTACTTCCATCATTTCGATAAACTCATCAAATAAGTGGTTTGAATCTTCTGGACCTGGTGATGCTTCTGGATGATACTGTACTGTGAAAATTGGATACTTCTTGTGGCGTACACCTTCACAAGTACTATCATTTAATGCGATATGTGTTAATTCTAAATCTGTCTCTTTTAATGATTCAATGTCGATTGCGTAACCGTGGTTTTGAGATGTTATATCTGTACGACCTGTGCGTAAATCTTTTACTGGATGGTTTCCTCCACGGTGTCCAAAAGGTAATTTAAAGCTTCGAGCACCACAAGCAAGTGAGAAGATTTGATGACCTAAGCAAATACCGAACATTGGCACTCTACCAATTAAATTGCGAACTGTTTCAATACCTTCCTGCACATCTTCCGGATTACCTGGACCGTTTGATAGCATAATCCCATCTGGATGCCATGCTAAAATTTCCTCTGCTGATGTGTTATAAGGTACAACTAACACATCACAATCACGTTTGTTTAATTCACGAAGAATACCATGCTTCATACCAAAATCAATTAATACAACACGTTTACCACGTCCTGGTGACGGATAAGCTGCCTTTGGAGATACTTCTCGAACATGGTGTGTAATCGCTGGTGTTGCTTGTAATTTTACTACGATTTCATCTACATTCACTTCCTCATCAGCAGCTGTTAAAATAGCCTTCACTGAACCTTTACTACGAATAATACGTGTTAATTTTCGTGTATCAATACCCTCGATGCCTGGGATATCCTTTGATGTTAAATAATCATCTACTGTTAAATCACAGCGGAAATTTGAAGGTGTTTTGGCTAATTCACGAACAACAAACCCACGAATAGCAGGTGTAATTGATTCAAAATCATCACGGTTGATACCGTAATTACCAATTAAAGGATATGTTAATGTTACGATTTGTCCGTAGAATGAAGGATCTGAAATGGTTTCCTGATAACCTGTCATACCTGTTGTGAAAACTACCTCACCTTGTGAAGCTCTCTCACTACCGAACGCTGTACCTGTAAATACTGTGCCATCTTCTAAAATAAGTAAACGTTTTTTCATTACTCTGCCTCCTGGTATACGATATTGCCTTCAAAAATTGTTAGGACTGGCCAACCCTTTGCAGCCCAGCCATTGAATGGTGTGTTACGTCCTTTTGATACAAAGCCTTCTGCATCAATTGTTTGCTCTTTATTTAAATCAATTAAAATCATATCTGCCGAAGAACCAACTTCTAATGTGCCATATGGCAAATCAAAAATTTGAGCTGCCTTTACAGTCATCCAGTCAATCAACTGTTTTAACGTCCATTTCCCTGTTTCTACAAATTGTGTATATAGCAGAGGAAATGCTGTTTCAAAGCCTACAATGCCAAACGGTGCACCTACCATGCCGCAGCATTTTTCTTCCACTGTATGTGGCGCATGATCTGTTGCGATACAATCGATTGTGCCATCAAGCAGTGCTGCATGAAGTGAATCTTTATCATCTGCACCACGTAATGGTGGATTCATCTTCCAGTTTGCGTCATCTGATGGAATATCCATTTCTTCAAGTAATAAATGATGTGGGCAAACTTCAGCAGTTACACGTATACCTGCTGCTTTAGCATCTCGTACAGCACGGACAGATTCCTTAGTTGATACGTGGCAGACATGATAACGTGCACCAGCTGCTTCTGCTAGTAAAACATCTCGCGCAATTTGTACAGATTCACATATGGACGGAATGCCTGGAAGACCAAGCTCTATATTTCGTTTCCCTTCATGCATAACACCATCATAAATTAATGAATTATCTTCACAGTGTGCCACCACAACCATATCGTGCTGAGCAGCATCCTTCATCTGTTCATACATTGTTGAAGCAAGCTGAATACCTACACCATCATCAGAGAATGCAACTGCTCCATGTGCTTTTAATTCCTCAATATTTGTGCGAACCTCACCAGAGATATCCTTTGTGAGCGAGCCATATGGAAGTACTCGAATAACGGCACTTTCCTTAATCAGCCCATTAATTAATTGCATATTTTCTACTGAATCTGGTACTGGTTTTGTGTTAGGCATCGCACAAATTGTCGTAAAGCCGCCCTTTGCTGCCGATGATGAGCCTGTTGCTATTGTTTCCTTATGCTCAAAGCCTGGCTCGCGTAAATGCGTGTGGACATCGACAAAGCCTGGTGCAACAACAAAACCATTTCCTTCAATTATTTCAGCATCTTCAATAGTTACATCTTGTCCGATTGCTGTGATTTTCCCTTCAGCCATGGCGATATTAACAGTATGCAGTTCACCTTGTTCATTTAACATTTGTACATTTTGAAGTATCTTTGTCATGTTATTCTCTCCCCTTTAAAATCGTTTCCACTATAGCCATCCTTGTATAGACACCATTTCGGACTTGCTCAAAAATTCGAGAGCGTTCACACTCTACTAGCTCAGAAGCAATTTCTACATCACGGTTAACAGGTGCTGGATGCATGATAATCGCTGTATCCTTCATTTGTTTCTCTCGTTCAATTGTTAAACCATATTCTTGATGATAGCTTTCCTTCGAGAAGCTTTTATTTACTTTATGACGCTCATGCTGTACACGAAGTAGCATAATGACATCACTTATTTCGATTAAATCATCCCATGAATGATGAGCCTTGAAATCACCTGCCCACTCTTCTGGACAAAGGAAATGCACATTTGCCCCTAGGCGTTGTAACGCTGTTGCATTTGATTTTGCTACACGACTATGGGATATATCTCCAGCGATTGTAACATTTAACCCTTCAAATGAACCAAACTCTTTTTTAATTGTGTAAAGGTCAAGTAATGATTGGGATGGATGCTGCCCTGCTCCATCTCCTGCGTTAATGATGGCTACATTAATACCTTCCAGAAGCTCATTGTAGTATTCATCTTCAGCTGCACGAATGACCACTGCATCCAATCCAATCATTTCTAATGTTTTTACCGTATCGTACATTGTTTCCCCTTTTGTAACACTCGAAAAACCAGCATCAAATGGGATAACTGTACAGGCAATTTTGCGCTCAGCCATTTCAAAGCTTGTTTTTGTTCGGGTACTTGGTTCAAAAAATAAGTTTGCAATGTTGTATGTGCGAGATAACGATGATGCTTCACCCTTTTCAAAAGCTTGTGCACGATCTAGGATGTGGTTAATTTCTTCAGTTGCTAAATGTTCCATCGATAATAAGTTCTTCATCATGTGACCTCCATTAGGTTGTGTATCATGAACGCCTATGTATGACGTTCTCTAAATCAATTTCGCCTTGGCTCATTCATCATCACCTTGAAGGTGGGATGAATGAAGATAAAAAAGCCCCGCTGATGTCATCAACGAGGCATAAGGAGGCGTGACAAACTACAGCAGGCATCTACTCCTGCTTTGGCATGTCCACAACTTCCCTTTTTTTGCCTCTCTGGACAATTCATTAAAAGGTACTACTATGAATTTGTTTCTTGATTGTATGGTATTGGTTTTTCTGCTTCTTTTTTACCAGGTAGGATTGCGTTTAATACAACACCGATAATGGCTGCTAATGCCATACCCTCTATACTTAGAGATTCTGAAATCACAAACTTCGCTCCACCAATACCGATGACTAGAATAACAGAGGCAATCACTAAATTTCGACTATTGCCAAAGTCAATATGATTATCAACTAGCATACGTAATCCACTTGCTGCAATAATACCGAAGAGCAGGATAGATACGCCTCCAAGTACTGCTGTTGGAATCGTCGCAATTACTGCCATTGCTTGCCCGAAAAATGAAAGTAAAATGGCAACAACTGCTGCACCTGCAATGACATACACACTGTAAACACGAGTGATAGCAAGAACACCGATATTTTCACCATAAGTTGTTTTCGGTGGACCACCAATTAATGCACTGATGAATGTACCAAGTCCATCGCCTAACAGTGAACGGTGCAAGCCTGGTTCTTTAATGTAATCTCGATTTACAACTTTACCTAAAACCAACTGGTGACCAATATGTTCTGAAATGGTTACGATAACGATTGGTACCATTGTTAGAAGTAGCGTTGTTGTAATTTCGAAATCATAATGAACACCTGGTATTAAAAAATCAGGACTTGCAAAGAAAGTTGCTTGGGCAATTGGTGAATAATCAACAATGCCGATAATCATTGAATAAACATATCCTACAATTAAGCCAATTAAGATCGGCATTGTACTTAATATACCTTTAAAGAAAATCGTGAAAATAATCGCTGTAAATAATGTTACTAAAGCAGCTGAGAAATGTAAGAAGCTGTACTCTCCATCTACATTCATCGCCATATTAACAGCAGTGCCAGATAATCCTAGACCAATAACCATTATTACTGGACCTACCACAATCGGTGGTAATATTTTCATAATCCATTTATAGCCGCTTTTCCAAATGATAAGGGACACTATACCATATGTAATCCCGACTGCCATTGCGCCTATCATTGCACTACCAACACCGCCTGCTTTTGTGGCAATAATAATCGGTGCAATGAAGGCAAAGGATGATCCTAAATAGGCAGGCACCTGGAATTTCGTTATTAATAAGAAGAACAGTGTAGCAATCCCACTTGTTAGAAGGGCAATTGCTGGGCTAAGTCCAACCAACTGAGGCACTAGAATAGTTGAACCAAACATAGCAAACATATGTTGGAAACTTAAGGTCACTAGTTGAAGCCCTGTTGGTTTGTCCTTAATATCTAATACTGCATTTGACATGATGTTTCCTCACTTTGTAGTTAGTCTTCTTTATAAAGAATGACGTAATCTTCTCCGTCTACTTCTTGTAAATTCACGATAATGCGCTCTGATCCAGATGTTGGAACATTTTTACCAACATAATCGGCTCTAATCGGTAGCTCTCTATGACCTCTATCAACAAGGACAGCAAGTTGAATTTGAGCAGGTCGCCCTAAATCCATGACAGCGTCTAGTGCCGCGCGTACTGTACGCCCTGTATATAACACATCATCCACAAGTATAATCTTTTGATTGACAACAAGATAATCAATATCAACTTGTTCAACATGTGCCTGTTCGTTATCATGCTTTGTTGATAAATCATCTCGATATAAGGTGATATCCAGCTCCCCTGTACGAATCGGTTTACCTTCAATTTTTTCAATTCTCTCTGCAAGTCGTTTTGCAAGAAAAGCACCTCGCGTTTTAATGCCAACTAGTATACATTCATCAATCCCTTTATTACGCTCAATAATTTCATGGGCGATGCGTGTTACTGCTCTTGCCATAGATGGGCCATCTAATAGCTCATTTTGTGCCATGAAGTCTCCTCCTCTCTGCTAACTTTTATTGGTCATGTGTCCATAAAAAAACCTCTCGAGGCGAATAGCCTGAGAGGGTTGAATACGTGTTTAAAAGGCATGTTGAATAATTTGCAGCACAAATTATTAGCAACACGATCACATATACCTTCTCAGCCTCTCTGGACTGCCATTAAAGGTGAATATTTTATTTAGTAGTTCATTCACTTTCGTTAGTATAGACCTTCTTTTACTAAACGTCAATGCCTATTTCTTAAATCATTTAATAATTGTTCATAATCAGCAGGAAGTGGTGCTTCAAACTCTAAATATTCACCTGATGTAGGATGATTGAAGCCTAAAATACCTGCATGTAAAACTTGTCCACCAAAGTCTATTGTCTTTTTGGGACCATATTTTGGATCACCTACAAGTGGATAGCCAATATAATTCATATGCACACGAATTTGATGAGTTCGTCCTGTTTCTAAACGACATTCAAGTAATGTGTAATCACCAAAACGATCTACGACTTGGAAGTGTGTGACAGCATGCTTACCTTTATCCACTACCGCTTGCTTTTGACGATCCTTTTGGTCACGTCCAATCGGTGCATCTATTGTTCCTTTATCATGCGCAATATGCCCGTGAACAAGCGCAGTATACTTACGTGTTACCGTTTTATTGACTAGCTGATTGACTAATGATTCATGAGCTGCATCATTTTTAGCAACCATTAATAGTCCTGATGTATCCTTATCAATGCGGTGGACAATGCCTGGACGCAAAATACCGTTAATGCCTGATAAATCCTTACAATGATACATTAAACCATTGACGAGTGTTCCCGTCATATGCCCGGGTGCTGGATGTACAACCATTCCCTTAGGCTTATTCACCACAAGGACATCTGCATCTTCATAAACAATGTCAAGATCTAAGTTTTCAGCAACAACATCTAATGGTTCTGCTTCGGGAACATCTATTTCAACCAAATCTCCCGCTTTTACCTTATACTTCGCCTTAACCGCATCGCCATTTACTTTGACAATGCCTTCTGCAATCCAATTTCCAATTTGTGTGCGCGACCATTCCGTTTGCACACTTGAAAGTGCCTTATCAATGCGCTCTCCCTGCTGCTGTTCTTCCATTGTATATGCTACTTGCGTCATTGTTTCACCTGTTTCTTTTCTTTTTTATCTTCTGCAATTAAGCCAATCATTAAAATAACAACTGCAATTGTTAATGCTGCATCCGCAATATTAAAGATTGGGAAATCATAATTAATGACCGGAATTAATACATCTACAAAATCGACCACTTCGCCTCTAAATAATCGGTCAATAAAATTACCAATAGCTCCACCCAATAAAAACATTAAGCCTACTTGAAAGACTGGCTTTCCCTTTGCTTCTTTATGATAAAAATAGATAATCGCACAAATAACGCCTATTGTAACAATGCTAAATAACCACATTTGTCCTTCTAGCATTCCCCATGCTGCACCTCTATTTCGATGAGATAGCATCCCAAGCCATGGGTCCCATACTGCAATCCGTTCACCAAATTCCATATTTTTGACAATCAGCCATTTAGTCCATTGATCTAAAAGGATTACAAATGCGGCCAATCCATAGTACTTATACACAAACATTCCTCCGTTCGCTCAACATCTAACCTATTCTACCATAACAGCCCATCTCAGAATAACTAATATAGCATGAAATTATAGCGGATTCACTTGCACAGCATTTTTTTGAAATGTTCTAATGATGTTCACTAAAAGGAGAAAACTCTATGCAAAAAATAGTATGTTCGGAAGTATATCCTAACATACTATTTTCATGTTGTTGAAATACTATTATGTCAATGACATCAAGGTGACAAATTAAAAAGTATAGCCCCTTTCCAAAACGAGGGGTTGATCTCCGTTCCGACTGAGTGCTTTCCTGGGGGCGTCCGATGAGCCGCTTCACTCGCGTAGCTCGCTCCAGGGTCTCATCTGTGACGCTGAATCCCCGAGGAGTCACTCAGTCTACACTCCAATCAACCTTTGCTCATCGTATTTTCTATTGGCATTTCACACAAATATATAGTGATAAATTTGAAGTCTTAGCCATCATTTATATTGTGCAAAAATGGAGCTTTGATAACATTTTTCTATGCGAAAACAGAGGAGTACTTTATGTAAAGTTACAAAGTAGTTTTACGCATAAAATGTAGGTTAACAGCTATAGAATTGTACCAATATTCTATCCATTTAATGATGGTGAGTAACATGCTTTTACTTTACTTTTGAGGGAAGAAAATATTTAAAGTTCTACACTATTGCTGATTGGAGTGCAAGGCTACTCGACCTCCGTGGGATAGCGAGACAGACGAGACCCTGAGGCCAGCACGATGTTGGTCACGAAGGCGTTGTTGCTGTCGCTACGCTTTCGCACAGATAAATTGTCACAGGACGTGACGCACTTAGTCTTCGTTCCTCTAGCGCAGGAAGCCTTGCTCTGCGCGAAAGCGAAGCGTCAGCGGCAAAGCGTAGTAGCCTGGAACGGAAATCACCTTCATTTGACTTAGTAGTGTTCACAAAGAGTCCCTTGACCATTTAGTTTTTCAACACTATGAAAATAGTATGTTAGGAAGTATATCCTAACATACTATTTTCGGAAAGATTGTTTTACAGTCGATTATGATGAACTGCCTCAATCAAATAATTCAATTGTGAAACATAGGAGGTAATATTGTGAGCATTATAAAACTTATCCTGTGAAAAAGAATAAAGCTGATTAATACCTTTAATAGATGTTTCAGTGTCGTCCATAATATCAATAAGCTGTTGCTGGAATTGCTTTACTTCTAACAGTGTCTGATTTGTAGCCTGCTGAATTATTTGCATATTTGAAAACAACTCTTGTTCTGACTGCTTAATTCTTTCAAAAAAACTTTTAGTTGTCGTAGCCATATCCTGTGTCTCAATGACTACTTTAGATTCCTGAAGCATTGTTGTCGTGATTCCATCGATTCGATTCACTATATCCGAAATTTTCGTACGAATTTGTACCAATGCCTCTTTACTTTGCTCCGCCAATTTTCGTACTTCATCAGCAACAACTGCGAAACCCTTCCCATGCTCACCCGCACGAGCAGCTTCTATGGATGCATTTAACGCTAAAAGATTCGTCTGATCAGCTATATCACTAATTATTTTTGTAAAAGCTGTAATATGACCAGTCTCAACTTGCACCTCTTTCATGGATTGTTCAAAACGATTAAACACATCCATAACTTTGTTCATTTGCATCAATAATAAATGTATATTTTCATTACCTTCTGCGACTAGAGAAATATTTTCTTTTCCTTTTCCCTCTACAGCATTTGTAATTTCATAAAAGCTTTCTGTCTCATTTACTATATTGACAGCACTCTCATTTGCCTTAGAAACTGTTTGCTGCTGGGTGTTAAGTACTTTTTTGATATTCTCTATCTGTTCAATCATCATACTATCTTCTTTAGCATTATTCTCATTCGCAGTGGTTAACAGTCCAATCAAATCGAACATCCCTTTTAAAACCATATTTTTTTCTTCAGGTGTTAAGCCATTAATTTCTTGTATCAGCACTGCTTTATTTTGTTCATCCCTAGACTGTCTGAAAAATTGTTTTAGCATGTTTTTTTCTCCTATCTATCATTTACCAAATCCTAACAATACTAAGGTCTGATTAATTAATGATTTATTTAACTGTTCACCATAGCTGCAAAATCCAGCTAAACTAGGCAATTCTCTTAATTGGGCATTCAGCGCTGGAAATAATTGCTGATCTTGAAACTGCAATTTTCGTAAAATACAATTACATGCTAATACACCTTCAAGTGAATTAAAATGAGCCGTAAAATCTGCTAAAGTTGATTGTAATGTTGCGATTGGATCTTTAGGCTCCAATAATTCAACAACAGTATCCTGAAACACTTGGCAATAAAAAACAATAGCCCCATTCTGTTCTATTTTAAATGGAGAAGCAATAAGTAACTCCTCATTAAATCGTCGCCCTAAAGGATTTTTCATAAAATACTTTGATAATTGTTGAACATTTATCTCTAAAGCTTTGGCATACGCATTTGCTGCTGGTTCATGATTGATTTCATAGACAATTCGTTTTTCAGGATTTGATTTCGTAATTTTTAATTCAATTCCTGTACTCTTAAATATATTTTCTTTTTGAATATAAAACTGCAGATTAGGTTTTATAAATATAACGATGCCTCCCTTTGAAGTTTGACACCCGTTCAAGCTGACAAGGGTTTCTTCAAATTTTGCATCATCTCCTGCAGTTCCTCCAAAAATCGGGAAGCCATCATAACGAAAAATAGAATTTACGATTGATAACATTTTCTCCTCGCCAGCAACTAAACCTGTTGGGAAGACTAATGCAAGACCCTCTTTAGCAATTTGTGGACTATCTAGTTGTAAGCCTAGCGTTTTTGCGCTGTGTTTTAAATGATCGCGTGCAAATATTGGATACTTCTCAATATTTTCCACTAATACAGCCTTTACCTGTCCAAAATCCTTGCCATAGCTTTGTGCACTTAGACTATATTCAGAAAATCCCTTTGGACCAATTTCGCCAGTTGTTGTTATTCCTACTACTTCACTGTTTGGATATTTGTTATGAAAATAAGAAGTTAATTGATCAAAAGGATGAACTGTACTCGCAAAAAACAACACGAGTGATGGCTCTTTATGTAATTGTGAACTGACTTCTTGAAAAGCCTGCACGGTTTCTCTAGTTGTCGATAGGGTAGCTTGTATAACTGACATATAAATCGACGTCTCCTTCTAACATTAATTGTAAGTATTATAGCATGTGTTGGACGATCTATAAGCAAAAGAATAGCCTTATTTATTATAATTTAGGGTTCATTTCCAAACAATTGAGTAACATTCTTTGAGATACTCGATGTGTCGCCTCATTAACAAAATCAACTTTTCAATAAGACATATGTTTTAGATAAGATAAAAAAAGCTATACCCATCACTTTATAAAGCAAATGGATATAGCTTATATCAATTATACCTCGGCATATTTGCGTCCGGAATCGGCTTTGTGCTTAGGGCTGCGTGATGCAGGTCAGTTAGCCGTTATCGCATGAATGCGATGATTTTAGGCTAACATCCTTTATTAACTCCTTTCCGATTCCGTGACATCCGCCAGGGGCTTTGGGTCAACACGATATTGGTCACTCAGGCGATTTCACAGGATGTGAAGATCTTAGCCTGAGTTCCTCTATTTCAGCTGGTGATTGGACACCCGCTGAAAAGTAGCTTAAATTCGCATTCCTCTCATCACCTATAGAGGTAGGAGACTTCTGTATCTGCCGCTGTCGCTACGCTTACGCGCATAAAACATGCCGCTATGCTTTCGATACAAAAAACATTTGCTGAAAGAAGTTAAATTAGACAGTTTCAGATTCTTTTGAATGCACACGCTTCATAAAATCATTTACATCCGCAGGTACTTTTCGATCTAATAAAGAGACTATGATTACTGAAAGGAAGCCAGCTGGTACTGTCACAATTCCAGGTATTTTAAATTGTAGGAAGCTCGGTAATGTCCCTGGTAAAAAAATCATCCACATGGAAACACCAAGTCCAATTAGTAAACCTGCAATCGCTCCTTTTTCTGTCATCCCTCTCCACCAAATACCTAAAATAAATATTGGTGTAAATGTACTCGCTGCAACGGTAAAGGCTAGAGCTACTAAATGACCAATGGATGCATCCTTTACAAGCAAGCCCAATGCGCCATAAATAATCCCTAAAAAAACAATGGAAACCTTCGCTGCGATTACTCGTTGTTTTTGCGTAATATCTTTTTTCATAACAGTCGCATATAAATCATGTGCCAATGCTCCTGAACTTGTAATGAATAGCCCCGATAAGTTAGAGAATATGGCAGCAAATGCCCCCGCTATAACAAGTCCAAGAAGCCACTTCCCACCTAATGCAAGTGCTGTCGTAGGAATAACCATATTATTTCCACCAAGCACTAAATCACGCATTACCTCTCCACTTGCTGTACCAGAGATAAAAATAGCTCGACCTACGACACCTAAAAATACAGCTAATAAGAAAAACGTACTGGCAATTCCAATCGCCATTAATGCCGATTTACGAGCTGCCTTTGCACTTGGATTTGTATAAAATCTTAGTAAAATATGCGGCAGACCAATTGTTCCTAATGCTAATCCAATTGTCATACTAATGGTTTGCCAAAATGTTGGGAAATAGAAGCCTGTCCCAGTCCAAGCTGCCCCATCAAAATTAATATCTTTTCCATCTAGGGCATATGGTGAAGTTCCCGTAATTGGACCACTAAATGAATTAATCGCAGCTAAAATCTTATCGTAGTGTAATCCACTATACATTGCAGCAATCAACATGACTAAAAATGCACCAAGACGAATCCAAAGCTCTAGAGCCTGATTGATGGTTGTTCCTTTCATGCCACCTATACCAACATAGAAAATCATCACTACACATGTAAAGATAATGCCAAATTCGTATGAAGTACCAAAGAACATGCTTAAAATTTGTGCAGCACCTAGTAACTGTGGAGCGGCATAGAAACCAGAAATCGCTAAAACAACCGCTACTGCAACTAGTCGAGCTCGCTTACTATGAAAACGATAGGCTAAAAAATCGGCAACAGTAAATGCACCAAATCGTCTTAATGGACCAGCCACAAAAATAGCTAATAGTGTTAAACCTATAGAGAAGCAAAATGCATAGTATGCACCATCATACCCCAATTGGAAGGTTAGTCCGGCTATCCCAAGAAATGTTGCCGCACTTAAATAATCCCCACCAATTGCTGAACCATTTGTAAACCATCCGAAGCTACGCCCCCCAACGAAGAAATCGGATGCGGTTGTATTTTTTTTCGTTAAATACGTAATATATACAATTGTTCCCATTAAAGCAATGGTCATTATCATTTTCGGTTCCAATAGAGCTTTCATCATTCAGTATTTCCCCCCAAACCTACTTATTAGCTACTTCATATTTCTTTAGGCGTTTTTCGTACAATGTTGTATGGACATAGGCAATAATAAAAGCCATAGCCATCATAATGACAGTTGTAACAAACCATGTTACCGTCATTCCGCCCCAAATTTTCTTAAATGCGAATTCCGGAGCAAACCAGTTCATAATCGGAATACTAAAAATTAAAATGAAATAAAATACCGTTAAGCCAAAACCTGTAGTAAGCTCATCTTTCATAATTTTGTTAGTAGTTGCATCTAGTGGTGGAAGATCCTTAATATCGATTGTTCCAGCTTCCACGTACTCGTAATCATTACTTCCTACTTCCGCCATATTTCAACTCCCCCTTTTTTTCTATACGCAAATAATTATCTGAAATTTCAAATTATTATTCACTACAATTATTCTATTCTATTTTGTTTATAATATAGTTACAAAATATTGCTGTATTAGTACAAAAAAACGCTATTTTAAGTTAAAATACTTTTATCGTTATAATAGAAGGGAGTTGTTACCATTTTAAATATTGTTTGGTACATGGAAAGTTACTTAGAAAAACAACAGATGAGCAACTGGCTAGAAGAATTTCTACCGAATACCTTTATTAATTGTAATCAGCCTAATACAGAGGATGTTGCAATCTTTATCTATGATATTAACCACTTATTTGATTGGGTAAAGGTAAATCGTTTAAAAAGAAATTATCCTAATAGTTTAATTGTCCCTATTGTTGCAGAACACCTTACCTACTCAACTGGTATAGCGATTGAATTAAATTTATCTGCATTACTTATAAAACCTTTACAGAAATCAAAATTCATCAGAATTGTAAAAAAACTTTATACATCTTATAAAGAAAAACAAGCAAGCACACTTACAATGCTTGAGTTATCACAGCAAATTTCACAAGACCACACCTCACCTTTCAGAGAAGCCTTTTTAAAACGGCTTATTCGTGGAGAAATTGAAAATGAGCAGGAAATTATTCAATCTGCCTCCTTTTTATCAAAAGATTGTATCCCAAATATTGTTTTTTTAATTCAAGGCTATATCGATATACATGAAAATCGATGTATTCCTCAGGATGCAAATAGCGTTATTACCAATATGTTTCGCCAGGGCTTTGCAGATAAAGCCTCTCTTTCCTTTTTAAATTTTGAACGTTATTTACTGCTGCTGATGCGTATACCTAATGAAATTACTTCGTTTAAGCATTGGACAGAAGGAGCGGACTCTCTGTATGAGGTAATTGAGATCTTAAAAAAGGAGTATTGTATTCATCTATTTATGGGGATAGGAAGCGTCTTTCATGATCCTATGCAAGTGAAGGAATCCTACAGCCAAGCTCGAAAGGCAAGGAGAAAACCACCTGTTGACAATATACATGCAAGATTTTATGAAGACTTAACAGAACAGGAACAGCTTCAAAGGGCCATTCTTTATATAGAGGAGCATTATGATGAGCAAATTACAATCAGTGATGTTGCCAAATATATAAATTTCAGCGCCACACATTTTAGCAGATTATTCAAAAAGGAAACTGGTCGCAATTTTGTAGATTATGTAGCCTTTACCCGTATCATTAAAACATTGCCTTTTTTAAGAAAATACGACTATACTATTGAGAAAATCTCCTCCATCTGTGGCTTTAACACACCAAATTATTTCAGCCTGACATTTAAAAAATATGTAGGCATTTCTCCAACAGACTACCGCAACACAAAAGAAATTTTATTTAAATAAAAAGTGCATTCACGCCCATCTTCATGTTTCATCAACCAACATAACTAGTAGTATAAAAAGTCCACCACGATTGGTGCTTTCTATGCGTGAGACAGGCCACACCCAGTAAAGGGCGAGAATGCAATTCACTAAATAATTATACATAGGCTTTATTACATGATAGTCTCATCAAAAAACGCAAGCCCCCAATTTTGGAGACTTGCGTTTTCATCACAATTAATATTATTTCTAAACGTAATATTTTTCTACAACTTCTGCACAGCGCGCACAAACTGTTGGATGTGCTTCATTTGCACCAACTGATTCAGAAATTGACCAACAGCGCTCACATTTTTCTCCTGTTGCTTTCTCAACAACAATAGATGCGTGCTCAAGCACTAACGCATCCGCTGGTGCCTTATCAATAGATGCTACTTCAAAGGCTGAAACAATAGAAAGTTGAGCAAAATCAATGCTTGCATCATTTAATAATGCAGCAACATCCTCTTTAGCGTACACAGTTACTTTTGCTTCAAGAGATTTACCGATTGTTTTTGCATTACGGGCTTCTTCTAAAGCTTTTAGAATATCATCACGAACATCAATAATTTTCACCCATTTTGCACGCAGTTCCTCGAAGTTCCCTTGTACATCAACTTCTGGGAAATCAGTTAATTGTACAGAACCCTCTTCTACTACACCTTGAGCATGTAAGTAAGACCACATTTCATCTGTTGTATGAGGAATAATAGGTGTCATTACTTTTACTAACGTCATTAATGTATCATAAATCACCGTTTGCATTGCACGACGATCTTTGTTGTCAGTGCCCTCAATGTATACAACATCTTTTGCAATATCTAGGTAGAATGAGGATAACTCTACAGCAACAAAGTTATTAACAGCATGGTATACAGCTGCAAAATCATAGCGATCATAGGCAGTACGTACAGTTTTTAAGACATCTTGCAGACGCATATAAACGTATTGATCCATTTCACGAAGATCTGCATAGGCTACACGATCTTTAGTTGGATCGAAATCAGCTACATTACCATGTAAGAAACGGAATGTGTTTCGGATTTTACGATAAACTTCAGATACTTGTTTTAGCATATCCATTGAGATACGTACGTCGCTTGTATAATCAACAGAGGCAACCCATAATCGAAGAATATCAGCTCCGTATTGATCCATAACCTTTTGCGGAATAATGACATTTCCTAATGATTTACTCATTTTGCGTCCTTCTCCATCCAGTACGAAACCGTGTGTTAATAGTCCCTTATATGGAGCATAGCCATTAATGGCAACAGACGTAATTAAAGATGAGTTGAACCAGCCACGGTGTTGGTCAGAACCCTCTAAATATAAATCTGCTGGATATTTCATACCACGTTCTACTAGCACGCCTTGATGTGACGACCCTGAATCAAACCAAACATCCATAATGTCATTCTCTTTTGTAAATTCACCATTCGGGCTACCAGCGTGTGTAAAGCCTTCAGGTAATAGTTCTTTAGCTGTTTTTTGGAACCAGATATTTGAGCCATGCTCACGGAACAACGCAGAAACATGCGCAATTGTTTCTGGTGTAATGATTGGCTCACCATTCTCAGCATAGAAAATTGGAATCGGCACACCCCATGCACGCTGACGTGAAATTACCCAGTCACCACGGTCACGAATCATATTGTAAAGGCGCGTTTCACCCCAAGCAGGTGTAAATGCTGTTGCTTTTACAGCCTCTAGTAACTCACCACGGAATGCTTCAACAGACGCAAACCATTGTGGTGTTGCACGATAAATAACTGGTTTTTTTGTACGCCAGTCATGTGGGTATGAGTGCGTAAAGAAATTAAGCTTTTCTAGTGCGCCTACTTCTTGTAATTTTTCGGTAATTAATTTATTTGCATCGTTATAGAACACACCTTCAAAACCAGGTGCCTCCTCTGTGTAGCAGCCACTATTGTCAACAGGGCTTAAAATTGGCAGACCGTATTGCTTACTAATATAATAGTCATCTTCCCCGTGACCAGGTGCTGTATGAACACAGCCAGTACCTGCCTCAGCCGTTACATGCTCACCAACCATCACAAGAGATTCTCGGTCATAGAATGGATGCTGCGCAACAACTCGATCCAGTGCTTCACCTTTAACTTCTTGAACAACTTCATAGGATTCCCAATCAAGTTCTTTAGCAACTGTTTCTAATAATTCTTTAGCAATGATGAATTTTTTATCTGCAACTGCTGCAACTACATAAATAAATTCAGGGTTTACAGAAATCCCTAAGTTCGCTGGAATTGTCCAAGGCGTTGTTGTCCAAATGATAATTTTAGCATCGGCTGGTACTACACCTTTAGCATCTTTAATAGCAAAGCTTACATAAATAGAAGGTGATTTAATATCCTGATATTCAATTTCCGCTTCTGCAAGTGCAGATTCAGAAGAAGGAGACCAGTAAACTGGCTTTAAGCCTTTATAAATATAGCCTTTTTCCGCCATCTTCCCGAACACTTCAATTTGGCGAGCTTCAAATTCTGGTTTTAAAGTAATATATGGATTTTCCCAATCACCACGAATGCCTAAACGACGGAATTGAACTCGTTGATTGTCGATTTGTTCGTACGCATACTTTTCGCATAGTTTTCGGAAGTCCGCAACAGACATCTCTTTACGCTTTACACCTTTGTTTGTTAAAGCCTGCTCAATTGGTAAACCATGAGTATCCCAGCCTGGAATATAGTTTACATGAAAACCATTCATAGAGCGATGGCGTGTAATCATATCTTTTAACACTTTATTTAGTGCATGACCGATATGAATATCACCGTTTGCATAGGGAGGACCATCGTGTAGTACGTACTCAGGACGTCCTTCAGTACGCGCCATCTGTAATTTGTTAATGTCCATTTCATTCCATTTTTCTTGCATTTTTGGTTCATTTGCCGGTAAGTTTCCTCGCATCGGGAAATCTGTTTTAGGCATTAATAAAGTATCCTTATATTCAACCATACTTCTATTCCTCCTTTAATTTTACACACAAAGAACAAAGCTAATGCTTAAGGCATTCATATACATATGACAGCACTTGGCGAATTCAACACGTTTAAGTATTTCTTTCATCGCTTACGATTTAACGAAAGAAAAGTAGCTGTTCGTTGGAAATTAAGCAAATAAAAAAAGCCTCTCTATCCCCACTAAGGGACGAGAAGCTTATACTCGCGGTACCACCCTACTTGTAGCACAAATTTGTACTACCTCTTTAAGCACGTTAACGTTGTGCATCACGAAATAACCTACTTCCATTCAGTTATTTAGCTCTGAAGTGATGTTCATTGTTATTTGCTTGTTTGGGCTCACACTATCCCCAAATCGCTTTGCTACGCCTAACAAATACTGTCTTCGTCTCTGCCAGTATGCATATCTGTTTAAAATAATTACTATTTCATTAGTATATGAAAATCAAACAATCACGTCAAGTTTCACTTATTGCGCTCATACGTCACGCAAAATAAATGCTAAATTTGATCTGATTCCTGTGCTTCTCCCACAGATGCTTGAATTTCTGTTAAATCTATATCATATTGCAACAAATGGTCCCAGTCATCTGCATTTAATAGATCAAGCTGAGCCTCTACAAGCATTTTAAATCGATTACGAAATACCTTGGATTGCTTTTTAAGCTCATCAATTTCAATTGTTACTTTACGAGCCTTTGTTAAAGCTTCATTGAGGATACGATCAGCATTTTTCTCTGCTTCTTTCACAATAAGCTTTGCCTCTTTTTGTGAATTTCTTCGCACCTCATCGGCAGCCTCCTGTGCTACAACAATTGATTTTTGTAACGTCTCCTCTAAAGTGTTAAAATGCCTAGCTTGTTCTAAGGCCATCTCTAACTGTTTTTCAACGTCCTTTTTTTCACGTAATAAAATTTCGTAGTCTTTAATAATTTGATCTAAAAATTCATTTACTTCATCCTCAGCATAGCCCCTGAAGGATTTTGTAAACTCCTTATTATGTATATCAATAGGTGATAATGGCATACGATCCTTCTCTCCTTTACATGTACATTCGTATTTCTATTATACAATTGTTCCGACAACTTAGCAGTAAAAATTAATGAAATTCACTTGATTTTCAACCTTTTTGGGTCAAACAACCGACTTGTAAACGGATTTTATCTTTTTTTGTACGGCCTTCTGTCATTAGAATTTTTACTCGACCACTACCCCGTATAGATAAAATATCCCCCTCTTGTAATTCAAAAGCAACTGTATCTCGCTCTGTCCAATTGACACGCACTTTATTACCTGTTATTAAAGCCTGTGCCTTTTGACGAGAAACCTTTAAAATTGTTGCGATAATAACATCTAACCGCATTGAAGTAACCGTGTGAGACTCTTCTAGCCATTCTTCCTCATTTTGCAGAAGCGACTCTGCCTCTTTCATGGATTCTACATGAACCTTCACCTTGCCAATACCTGTTAAATGCAAGCGGACATACTCCGCTATCTCATTTGCTACAACAAACTGGACATGGTGTTCATCAACGCGGATATCACCAAACTTACCTCGATTCAACCCCAATGATAATAATGCGCCAAGTACATCTGGATGACGCAATTGTACAAATTTTATAGGATATTGAATGGTAAATACTGTAAACTGAAAATCTTCCTCCACTGGCTCATAATAAGTGGGATAAATGAGCATTCTTTGTCTTTCTGCCTCATTAAAAAGTCCAGCACTAGCCGTTTGCAATGTGTCGTATTGTCCAATAATGGATGTTACGATAAAGCGCTGACGAGGATCTAAAAAATCAGTGAGCTTTGGTGCGTAGCGGTCCTCCACTTCTCGCTGCCAATTCACCACTTGTTCAATAAAAGGCTGTTCTTCTTTTCTAAAATGTTGTATTAAATGCTCCATTTAACTACACCTCTATTATCTCTCTTTTACTAGTACAATTTCATTGGTATTTTCATGTTTTGTAACCAAAATTTAGTTATGTTAGCTACTTATCGTTTATTAGTATTCCCTAAAATAAAAAATCCCCACCATTTGTGAGGATTTCTTTTACATAAACATAAAGTATATTTTTTGAATGACAATAATAACTCCTCTTTGAACAAAATTAAGGACAAAAATTGCCACGATAGGAGAAATATCAATCATGCCAATTGGCGGAATAAATCGTCTAAAGATACCAAGATACGGTTCACATACATTTGCCAGCATGCGTCCAATAGATGAATTTTGAGCAGCAGGTACCCAAGACATTAAAATGTATGCAATTAACATCAGTGAGTAAATATCAAATGCTAATGATACAAACCTTAAAACATAATAAAAAGTCATATAAACTACAATCCTCGCTATTAATTATCGTCTAAAATAAAATTTGAAATTTCGCCGGACACTTCTACATTATCTGGTGTACATAAGAAGATATCTTTACCAATTCTTTGGATATCGCCGCCAAGTGCATAAACTGTGCCGCTTAAAAAATCAATAATTCGTACGCCTTGTTCACGTTCAATTCGTTGTAGATTGACGATTGTTGCACGTTTATTTTTTAAATGTTCAGCGATATCCTGTGCTTCAGCATAGACTCTAGGTTCTACTAATACAACCTTTGCCCCTTTAGAGTTCATGGCTGCCTGTAAGCTAACAATGTTGTTTGCAGGTGCAGCACTCTGTGGAACAATTTCGTGAATGGGTGCCTTGCGCTCTTTCATAACCTTTTTAGGCTTTACTGAATGAATCGGTTGCTGATGATGTACGGGTTGTTGTTGCTGTTGAATAGGAGCTTGCGTGATTTCTTCTTCTAATTCTTCCTCTAGATAAAAGAAGTTTTTAATTTTATTTTTCATGCTCATCCTGTTCCCCTCTTTCATTTCCAACAAGAGCCGTTCCGACTCGAACGAATGTAGCCCCTTCCTCTACCGCAATTTCAAAGTCATTAGACATGCCCATTGATAACTCGGTACAAGGCGCATGTACGAATCCCTGCTCGGCTATTTGCTGTTGACATTGTTTTAATTGCTTAAAAACAGTGCGAATCATGTCATCGTCATCTGTATTTGGTGCCATCGTCATTAAACCTACTACTTGAATTTTCGTAAAACTTGCTAAAGATTGAATAAAAGGTAGGGCTTCCTCAATCGTTAAACCATGTTTTGATTCTTCACCTGATACATTAATTTGAACAAAGCATTTTATAGGTTTGTCTGCTCTTTTTTCGATTTCTTCTGCTAAACTTAATCGATCCAATGAATGTAAATAATCAATATGGTTAATCACTTGTTTTACCTTACGTGTTTGTAAAGAACCAATATAATGCCAATTTACATCTTCTTGAATTGCTTCTATTTTTCGACTTAAGCCCTCTGGACGATTTTCTCCTAAATGAAGAAGTCCTGCATTGATTGCCTCTTGTGTTCTTCCAACTGAAACTTCTTTTGTTACTGCAATAATTTGAACTTTCTCTGTTTCCCAAATTGAACGTTTTTGGGCTGCATGTATAAGATCATTAATTCTGTTTAAATTTGTTAAGATTTTTGTCACTGTTTTTCCCAACTTTACAACAATAGTTTCCTTTATTGTAACAAGCTATGCCTGAATTATCAATGAATAGCCTGACCTAATATGAAAGGACAGTTGCATCATTCATAGTAAATGAAAATAGCTTGGCTCTAAATAGGCAACCAAATTTAAGATAATGCTTTTACTAAAATAACATCTTTCCCAACAACAAGTACATCTTTCATGTAGACCTTTCTAACAGTATCTTCACCTCGAAAAAGCCCAAGATATTTTCGCGGCTCTGCAATCATAAACGCTGTCACATAGCCTGTTTCTTTTGACACTTCTGCATCTACCACAAACCCTAAAAAACGCCCATTACCTGCTTCAATAACTTCTTTTTGTTGTAACATTGAAAAACGCATTATATCCCTCCTGTAACAATTACTTTATGACATCCACTATTATCTCCATCAAAGTATGCTGTCACTTTATATTTATGTTATGTATTGTTAGATAGCTGAATGAAGATCAATTTCGCCTTGGCGTAATTGTAGCTGCCGCTTTGCTTTCGCTACAGAAAACATTTGTTGCTGTCGCTTCGCTTTCGCACAGATAAACAATGCGTCCGGATTTTGGATTGTGCCTAGGCCTGCACGAGGGCCGATACGATGTCGGTCATTTCGGTAATGCCACAGGACGTGGCGTTTTTACCGATGCAGGTCAGTTAGCCGTTTTCGCAGGATGCGAAGATTTTAGGCTAACATCCTTTATTCATTCCTTTGAAAATCCGTGACATCCGCCGGGAGCTTTAGGCCAACCCATCTGTAGAGATGGGAGTCTTCTGTATCTGCCGCTATACTTTCGATACAAAAAACATTTGCTGAATGAAGATAAAATGCGCACCGAAAGCTCTGGTGCGCATTGTCTACTACTTATAATCTTTCTGCATTGTTTCAATCGCATTTTTTTCTAGACGTGAAATTTGCGCTTGAGAGATTCCCAATTCTTTTGCAATTTCTGTTTGTGTCTCACCGTAATAAAAGCGCTTGGCAACAATCATTTGTTGTCGTTCATCTAACTTTTGCAAACTTTCCTTCACCGACACGTAGGCAACCCATTGATCTTCAGATACATCATCATCACGTAATTGATCCATCATATAAACAGCGTCTCCACCGTCTGAATAAATAGGCTCTTGTAAAGAAACAGGATCTTGAATGGCATCTAAAGCGAATAAAACATCTTCCTTTTTCATGTCAATCATTTCTGCAATTTCTTCAATCGTTGGTTCTCGTAAATTGTCAGTTATCCATTGCTCTTTTGCCTGCATTGCTTTATACGCAATATCTCTTAAAGAACGAGAAACGCGTAACGCATGATGATCACGCAGATGGCGACGAATTTCTCCAATAATCATTGGTACAGCATATGTTGAAAATCGCACATTATGCTTTAAATCAAAATGATCGATGGCTTTCATGAGGCCGATGCAGCCTACCTGAAATAAATCATCTGCCTGTTCACCCCTATAGGCAAATCTACCGACAATACTGAGCACTAACCTTAAATTGCACATCACAAGCTCTTCTCTAATCTCGGTTTCTCCTGCTTGTAATCGGATGAAGAGTTCCTTCATTTCCTCGTGCTTTAAAATTGGCAAAGTCGATGTATCTAAGCCGCAAAGATCTACTTTAGTTCGCATATTCGATTCCTCCGGATGTTATTCTCTGACTAAACCGTGACATCAGTTTGTCCGAGAGAAACGAGAATATGCACAAAAGCTATGACCAATTTTAGGTAGGTTAATTTTCCCTCTCTAAGATATTGGCTGGTTTAAATTTTCACGTAAATCTTGAATGATTTTCTTCTCTAATCGGGAAATATAAGATTGTGAAATCCCTAAATGATCCGCAACTTCTTTTTGTGTCATTTCAACTTTACCATTGAGGCCAAAACGACATTCCATAATATATCTTTCACGCGCACCTAGTAAATTAATAGCATGAAACATATGCTGACGCTCAATTTTCTTTTCTACATTGTCTAAAATAATATGCTCTTCTGTGCCTAAAATATCAGACAATAGTAATTCATTGCCATCAGCATCAGAATTAAGTGGTTCGTCTAGCGAAACTTCACCTTTCATGCGACTTGTTTTCCGTAAATGCATGAGAATTTCATTTTCAATACAACGGGAAGCATACGTTGCAAGTTTAATATTTTTATCCGTATTGAACGTTTCAATTGCCTTAATTAAACCGATCGAGCCAATACTAATTAAATCCTCAATCGGCGTACCCGTATTATCAAAACGTCTAGCAATGTAAACAACAAGACGTAAATTACGTTCAATTAGTGTGTCTCTAGCTCGTAAATCACCATTCATAAAGGATGCAATGACTGTAACTTCTTCTTCTCGACTTAATGGCACTGGCAATGAATCATTTCCCCCTATATAGTACGTTTCACGACTCCGAAACTTACTCCATAATTTTTTCAAGCTAGCAAGTAGCCTAAGAAGCAATAGTTCTCCCCCTCTATGAGTTATTTGAAAGCGCTGAAAAATGTAAAATTGCTGCTGTGCTATGTGGAAAATTTTTAGCCTTCTTTGTTAAAACGATATATTCATTTGTTTTCACTTGTGGGGGCTCCCCCTTTATTTGCCACTCATTAAAGCGAAAACCTAGCACAACTGATTGCTGTTGTACTGTATTGACATGAATAAACCGAATTAAACGCTGATAATCTTCTGAAAACATGGATACATTATACGGATCCGTTTCTTGCCATTCTAATAATGATTTGCAAAATGCTGCAGGTAAATGTGGTTTTAACGCTGTATAAGAGACAAAGTGAACTGGCTTTCCTGATAGAGGTTCAATTGCTTGATTCCCTGTGTCTACAAAAGCAGAGAGCGGTATTGTTACATCAAAAATTGTTAATGTTGTATCAAAAACAAACTGACCACTTAAACGCTCAAGCTTTACAAATCCCCATTGCTTATAAAAAACAACTAGATTACCAATAGCCAACAGCAGGCAAATAATAATAAAATGGACGACAGAAAGATTTTTTAAATAAGGTTGTAATGCTGTAAGTAACCCTCCAATAATAATTGTTGCTGTTAAAACAATTGGCCCTTGTTTTTGAAAACTTCGAAGCTTAAAGCGAAAAGCTATGCCAATTAATAGAATAAAGCCCAGTAATGTTGTCCACAGCAATTGACCACCTATAACAGCTACAAAACTACTACAAACCGAACTCATTAATAATCTTGTATTCTTTACAAAAACCCCTGTTACTTTTGCCGTAAACGTGAGTATCGCTAGATTAAATAGCGTATTAATGAGCACCAGCCATTCTCCATACATAACAGCCGCCTCCTACTTACAAAGTTAGCATGTTATGCTCACAAATATTGTCAAACAATCGCATCATTTCCTTAAAATATTTTGACAAAATACATGTTTTCCTTACACATTTGAACAACTTTACAGACAAATATAAAAAGCTCGTATTCTACAAATGTAAAATACGAGCTTTTTAGAAGTGAGATATTATCCGCGGTTTTTACGATTACGTAGAAACGCTGGTACCTCAAGCATATCATCCTGACCATATTGTTGTTGATTTTGACGAGGCTGCTCTTGTTGAACATGCATTTCTTGACGTTGTTCACGAATAGGTGCTTGCTGTTGTTGTACAGCTTGTCTATTTGTATTTAACGAAGGTCTTGGAGTATTTCGTTGTTGTTGTAATACTTCTTCTGAGAAGCCAGTCGCAATCACGGTTACAATAATTTCATCTTTTAGATTTTCATTAATAACAGAACCGAAAATCATATTTACCTCTTCATCTGATGCTGAAGCTACAATATCTGCCGCTTCTTGGACTTCGAATAAGCTTAAGTTGGAGCCTCCAGTAATATTCATAAGGACACCTTTAGCACCATCAATTGAAGATTCAAGTAAAGGACTTGAAATGGCTTTCTTTGCTGCTTCTGCAGCACGGTTTTCACCTGTTGCAATACCAATTCCCATTAACGCAGAACCTTTGTTAGACATAATTGTTTTTACATCTGCAAAGTCTAAGTTAATAAGACCTGGTGTAGCAATTAAATCTGAAATACCTTGTACACCTTGTCGTAAAACATTATCAGCTTCACGGAATGCCTCTAACATCGGCGTAGATTTATCGACAATTTGTAGTAGTTTGTCGTTCGGAATAACGATTAAAGTATCAACAGATTCCTTCATGCCGCCAATACCACCGATAGCCTGAGTTTGTCGCTTACGACCTTCAAACGTAAATGGTCGCGTAACAACACCAACTGTAAGAGCACCTAAATCGCGAGCGATCTGTGCAATGACTGGCGCTGCACCAGTACCAGTTCCTCCACCCATTCCAGCTGTAACAAATACCATATCCGCTCCACGTAGAACCTCTTCTAATTGTTCACGGCTCTCTTCGGCAGCTTTTTTTCCTACCTCTGGATTTGCTCCTGCGCCTAAACCACGAGTAAGTTTTGCTCCAATTTGAAGCTTCACTTCTGCTTTTGATAAATTTAGTGCCTGTGCATCTGTGTTTACTGCGATAAAGTCTACTCCTTGCACACCATGCTCTATCATTCGATTGACAGCGTTGTTACCGCCGCCACCAACACCAATAACTTTAATTACTGCAAGTTGATCAACACTTGTATCAAATTCTAACATTTTTTTTTCCTCCCACGGTAACTCGACTCTGTATCATTCATTACGCATTCTAGTTAATCAAAAAACTTATCAAATAATTTTTTTGCTCTACCGATTACGCTTCCTTTTGATTCGGAAGTTGAAGCATATTCTTGCTTCTTAGGTGTGGCTGTTGGAGACCCTACAACCGCATATTCAATAGGTTGCGTATTCGTACCTTTTCCGTAAAAATCATCTTCTAAATAGGCGTAACGAATAAGTCCGACTGCCGTCGTAAATGAAGGCTCCCTAACGCCAATATAATCGGGTGTATATATTCTAACACGAGTTTGCAGAATTTGACGTGCCAGTTGAGCAATACCTTCAAGCTTTGCAACACCACCCGTTAAAACAACACCGCCAGGTAAATCACGGACACCTAGACGTGCTAACTCGTCAATCACTAACTCCAAAAGTTCTTCCAAGCGTGCACCAATTATTTCTGATATATAGCGCTGACTATATTGATCAGTTGAATCTGTTCCAACAATTGGTACTTCGAAGATTTCATCATCTGATGCATCATCATAAAAGGCATGTCCAAATTGATGTTTAATTTGCTCAGCTTGTTCTGTTGGTGTTTTTAAAACGATTGAAATATCTTTCGTAATATGATCACCACCAACTGGTATTACACCCGTATGTGTTAACAGCCCCTCTTCAAACACTGTAATAGTAGTTGAGCCTCCCCCCAGGTCAATAAAGGCTGTCCCTTGGTTTTTCTCATCCTCTGTTAGTGCAAAATTGCCTGCTGCTAGCGGTTGCAAATATATTTCTCGTATACTTAATCCTGCACGCTCTACACAACGTAAAACATTGTGTAAAAGTGTTTTGGAAGTTGTAATCATCGTTGCATCCATTTCTAGACGAATTCCAATCATACCGCGTGGATCTTTAATCTCATCTAAGTTATCCACAATAAATTGTCTTGGAATAATGTTCACCAATTCACGTTCAGGAGGTATTGACATGACTTGTGCAGATTCCACCACTCTGTCTAAATCATCGTCTGTAATTTCTCTATTTTCACTATTTACAGCGACAACACCTTTAACTAGCTGTAACATCGTCTGGTTAGCTGGAACACCCAGAACAACTTCATTGATTTGATAGCCAGTCATTCGTTCTGCTTGTTCGATTGCTTTTCGAATTGATTGAACTGTTGCATCAATATCAACAATCGCACCTTTTCGAACGCCATTCGATTTTACATTTCCGACGCCAATTACATGTAATTGTCCGTCACTCATTTCACCTATTAATACCTTGATAGAGGACGATCCTATATCAAGGGAAATATATAAATCTTGCTGATTCAATTCGCTGCACCTCCTTGAAAAATGCTCTTATTTTCATTCTATTGTAAATTTGGCGTAATGTCTAAGCAAATCGAGTAATTTGCTCAATTTTTCTCTCATTCTATGGAAGTTTTCTTCTTTTTGTGACGTTTTTCATCTAGCCTATTTAGTAAAATACGCCTAATAATTGCTATATTTTGGAACAAACGTACTCCGAAAGCGAAAATGGCAGCTAAATACAAATCTATTCCTAAATACACTCCTAAAAAGGCTAAACCTGCTGCAAGGATTATATTAAAAAAGAAGCCTGACACAAAAACTTTATCATCGTATACTTGTTGCAATTGAGCACGAATTCCGCCAAATAAAGTATCTAAAGCTGCTAAAACTGCTATTGACAGATAATTTTCATAGATAGAGGGAATTTGTATATTCGTTAACAAGCCTAGGGCAAGTCCAAATATCAAACCTAAAAATGGTAGCCACATATTTTATTCTCCTTTTTTCACCTCTGTTAAATAATCATTTGTCAATGGCTGATCAAATGCTGGGATTGTTAATTGTTCAGTCGGCTCTTCAATTATTAAATTAAAATTATCTAAATAAAAGGAATCAATAAATGTTGAAGCTTGTAACGAATTGTACATTTTTTGAGCTTCCTTAAAAGAGCTTGTCCCAACATAAATTTCAAAAGGAGGCGATGACAGTGCTACACTATTCACAGTCGTTTTTCCATTTATGTCTCGAATTGCTGTTGTATGTACAACGCGATTTCCATCTATCGAAACACTAGCCGCATTGTTTTTAAACAAAGCATTCAATAGTTGAGTCAGCAAATCAGGTGAAATTTCTTGAATGTCAAATCCCATTTCCACTAATTCTTGTGCTGGCTCTACACGTATGACAACTCCTGGACCTGTAACTTCAGTTAAGCCCGCTTGAAGCTTTAAACGTTTCAATGTCTCATTTAAAGCTGCCTGTAAACTTGCTTTTTCAGATTGCTCATAGCGACCCACTACTTCATTGAGTGAGCGAATTTCTGCTAATAATGTGGAATGTCTTTGTTTTTCTTCTGCTAATTCCTCTCTTATGGCCCAAATATCTCGTGTATCTCGCTCAGCTGGTTGTTGTATAGTATTGTACTGTACCGCTATCATCAAACCGATAATAAATAGCACGATCGTTATTCGGGTGTACATATTTTTTTTCAAAATAGCCCCTCCTAGACGTATCGTAACCCCCATAAATAACGCCTTAGATTTTGAATAATGCAAATGCATGTAAAATCTGCAACTACTCTGGAGGCTAATGTTGAAAATTAAATTTAACTCTCAACTTTTACTTTTGGCATACTTAGTTTTTGATTTTCTTCTAATGACACAACAATATTGTCATTTAATAACTGATCCACTACACCACCATTTAAATTTAATGAGGACGCCAATGTTGGAGAATCACCTATAGCCTCAACAATAAATGGCGCAGGATGCTGCTTGCCGTCAATCGTAATCACAGGTCCATTACAACGTATATAGGAATTCGCTAGAACCCGTTGACCATTGATGGCAATAGCCTGTGCACCAGAAATTTTTAGCTCATTAAGCAATTTAAACACATGGCTTTCATGAACGATATAATCATTAGGATTTGCAGATTTAGGATCATAACCTCCATCTTGCAGCGTTATACGAATTCCTTTTCCTTCTGCTTGTAAATCGCCTAATAATAATCGTAAATCCTCTGCTTCTTCAACAAGCTTTTTGTTAGCCTTTTCATCAGCAACAAATGATTTCTCATACTTGCGAATTTTTTCTTGCAGCGCATTTGCTTCTTCTGCTAATACTTTATTCCGTTCTTGCTGGGCTATTAAATCCTCACGATATGATTCCTCTTGCTCAAAAAGCTCTGAATCAATTGAACCTGCATTTCGGCTATCTTTTGCCTGATTGTATGAATAGCCAATAATGAATCCCATTGTTATACAAACAATAAGCAATTCAAATTGCTTCCTTGACAAAAAACTTCCTTTGCTATTCATTCGTTTGTTGCTCATCATTATTCACTTCCTGGTTGGCCGTTTCTTCATCTTCTTTTCCATTTACATCAATGCTTATTTTGTTGTATTCATCATTGTAAGGACGATAATATGAGCCTACCTCTAAATCAATAACCCCCTTTTCTAAATTACTAATTTGTGCCACAATTGAGGGGTAATAATTTAACTTATCAGCTAAAGTTTGAATAACAGCACGTACTTCATATCCATCATTCATATAAAGTCTGACTGCATTAGGATTTGTCTCATTACTGTTTGTATTGACTTGAGAAATTAAGGCTAATACTTCTGGCTTTAACTGTGCTAATTGCTCAACAAGCTTGTTGATTGTTTTTTCACCAGTTATACCAATAAAAACAGGAGCATCAATTGGCACTTCATCACCAGCTTGTTCAAATCGTTTGCCATTTTCGAGTAAAGGATAATAGGTGCCATCACCAGCTAAGTATGCAACTTTTTTCCATTCTTTAATTTCTATTGTTACATCACGCAGCAAGTTACGTTTAACATGCGCTTCTTTTACCCATTTATCCTTGAGTATTAACTCCTCAATATCATTTACCTTAAAACCCCACATCGACTTTCCAGGAGCCAGAGTACTGGCCTGTAAATAATAATGTTCATCAGCTAAGCGAGCACCGTTGACTGTAATTTTGTTGATTTTACTGTAAGGAGATTGAAAATAAAGGAGTACTGCTAACACGATAAAGAAAAGTAATATTAGCACTATAAATTTCCGATTTGTACGCTTTTTTCGTCGCTTTTTTAGCGTAGGTATGCGATCTTCTATATCAATTACTTTCTCCAAAAAGTACTCCTCCTTTATATTTATTTCGCTAATTGATAAATAATACCTATTATTAACCACATTGTTACTAAAGATGTTCCTCCATAACTAATAAAAGGCAGTGTGACCCCCGTTACAGGTACTAAACCAATCACTACAGATATATTTAGAAATGCTTGCACGGTCAGCATTGTAACAAGTCCTATAATCGCGTAATAGGATGCTCTCGATTTAGCTTGTACTGCAAATTTATAACCAGCATAAATCGCTAGTACAAATAATGCTAAAATAAATAGACCCCCAAGCAATCCAACCTCTTCTAAAATAATCGCATAAATAAAGTCATTTTGAGGCTCGGGTAAATATAAGAACTTCTGTCTACTTTGTCCAAAACCATGACCAAAAATGCCGGCAGGTCCAATTGCCATTAATGATTGTACAGCTTGAAATCCACTTACCAAAGGGTCCGCCCATGGATCAAGAAATGCTTGAATGCGTTTTAATCGATATGGTGCTGTTACAATCAACCCTGCTAACCCTGCAACTCCTGCTATCATAAACATTCCATAAAGTTTTAATGGATATCCTGCTACAAAAAACAATAAAAAGACTGAGACCACTAATATAAATACCGAGCCAAAATCAGGCTGCAGCATAATAAGAACCACTGGTAATACTAAAATGAATCCGTGTCGCCAGTTAATAATCGGTGTACCTGTTTTATGCTGCGCTAATATATGACTCAAGTACACTATGACTGTAATTTTCGTTAGCTCTGCTGGCTGAATGGTTAATGGACCTACACCTATCCAGCTTTGCGAGCCATTTCGTACTAGTCCAATGCCTGGAATAAGTACAAGAACCAGCAAAATTAACGAAAAAATATAGGCCATTTTCCAAAAGGATTGCTCTCTCAAAATATTTAATCGAATGGTGATTAAAAATACGACAATGGCAACAGCAAAATACATACTTTGCTTCATATAAAACGGCATTTTTCCACTATAATGAACGGCACTCCAATAGGTACCTGCAGAATAGACGAAAATAATGCCGATTATTGATAGCATCAATGTTGTGACGAGCAATAAATAGCTTTCTTTTCCTCTCAGTAATGCCATCCTTCCAAGTCAAGTATATTCTAAAATAGTTACAGACTTATGACAGCTTCATTACAGCTTCAATAAAAACATCTCCTCGAATTTCGAAACTGTCATATTGATCCCAGCTTGCACATGCAGGAGACAATAGAATAACATCCCCCTCAGCTGACATCGGTGCCGCATAATGTACAGCATCCTCAACATTTTGTGCAATAATTGTTTGCTGAACACCACATGACTTTGCAAATTCTACAAAGCGTAAGCCTGTTTCTCCAAACGCCACTACACCTTTGACATGCCCCATACATGGACGTAATTCCTCAAACGAATGACCTCGATCTAAGCCCCCTGCTAGAAGAATAACTGGTGCCTGAAATGCATCTAAGGCACTTTTTGTAGCTAAGCAGTTTGTTGCTTTGGAATCATTGTAAATTTTTCTTCCATTCCATTCGCGTACAAACTGTGTACGGTGACGAACACCACCAAATGTCGCAAGAATTTCCTCCATCTTAGCTTTATCACAACCAACTAAAATACATGCTGCTACTGCTGCTAAAATATTTTCTAAGTTATGTTTACCTGGTAAAGCAATGATAGCCCGTTCCATATAGGGTTCCCCTTGCCAGTAAATCATTGTGTCGTCTGCACTAATTCCTTCAGCTGTATGTCCATTTGAACTAAACGGAATCTTATTTCCTTTAGATTTTGCGGCATAACCAACAACAATTGGCTGATCTGCATTATAAATAAAATAATCATTCTCATCTTGATTACGAGTAACACCGAATTTTGACTCTGCGTAATTGTCAAATGTTCCATGATAATCAAGATGCGCATCATAAAGATTTGTTAGAATAGCAATTTTAGGCTGGAAAGTTTTTGTGCCCATCAATTGGAACGAGGATAATTCCGTTACAATGATATTATCTTTCTGTGCTTCCCTTGCAACACCGCATGCCACTGTTCCAATATTTCCAGCAATCAGTGGCTTTTTACCACCATTATTCAACATGTCAAAAATTAAAGTTGTCGTTGTTGTTTTACCATTTGAACCAGTGATACCAATAAACGGTGCTTCACTGATCAAATAGGCCAGTTCAATTTCCGTCCAAACAGGTATTTCTCGGCTAATAGCATCCGCTACAATTTTATTGCTGTAAGGAATACCTGGATTTTTTACAACTAATTCAAAGCCTTCATCTAGTAAATCCTCTGGATGACGACCACAAATAACTGTTACTCCTTTTTGCAATAGGCCTTGTGCATCTGGACTTTCATCAAATGGCTTTGAATCATTGACTGTCACAAAGGCGCCTAGTTCATGTAAAATTTCGGCTGCTGCCACACCGCTTTTGGCTAGGCCTAAAACAAGTACCTTTTTATGTTGTAGATCTGTATAGTTTTTCATAAGAACGCCTCCGATAAGACTGCAATCAATGCTACTGCTAAAGCGGTTGACCAAAAGACAAGGACAACTTTCCACTCTGACCATCCTGATAATTCGAAATGATGGTGGATAGGACTCATTTTAAAAATACGTTTTTTACGAAGCTTAAAACTACCAACCTGTAAAATAACGGATAATGTTTCAATTACAAACACTAATCCCACTAATAACAATAAGAATTCTTCTTTTATTAATACAGACACCATAGCTAAAGCTCCGCCTAAAGCTAATGACCCTGTATCACCCATAAATACCTTTGCAGGATTTGCATTAAACAGCAGAAATCCTAATAATGCCCCAGTTACAGCAAATGCAAATAAAGCAATATCAGCTTGATCTTGGAAAAGCGCAATTACACCAAAAGCTGCAAAGGCAATAGATGCTGTGCCTGCCACTAGTCCATCTAGTCCATCTGTTAAATTCACTGCATTCGAGAAGCCAACCAACCAAAAAATTAGAAAAGCTACATAGAAAACCCCTAAATCAAATGTCAAGTCTGTAAATGGTATAGCAAGCGTTGTATCGAATGATCCTACGTGCAGTAAGAAATAAGCCAGAACGGCAATGACGATTTGACCAATTAGCTTTTGCAGGGATGTTAAACCAAGGTTACGTTTAAAAATAACCTTTAAGCCATCATCTAGAAATCCGATTAAGCCAAACCCAGCTAATACTAACAACAGTACGACGGTTTGTGTGGTAAATAAATCTAAAAAGCTTCCTACACCAGCAGTAGTGAGGATTATGGCAATTAGAAAAATAATGCCCCCCATTGTTGGAGTACCCGCTTTTTTCATATGTGATTTTGGTCCTTCTTCACGGATACTTTGACCGAATTTAAGTCGACGAAGAAGAGGAATACTGATTGGTGCCAAAATAACTGTTACTATAAAGGCAAGAGCTAAAATGGTAAGAGTTGTTGCGAGTTTCATTGAAAAATCTCCTTTAAATCTTGTTTCACTTTCTTCTTCAAGAAAAAAGCATAAACCTTCATTTATTTATTACTACCCTTCATAATAATAGTGGTTCTTTCCCATTTTTTAAAGGTAAAGTTATATTAGTTCTCCAAATATAAATGAATTGTGCCATCTTGTTTGATAACACTATCCACTTCAGGCAGTTGATTACCAATTTTAGTTCCTTCACCATGCCATTCAATACGGAATGGATAATGTTGCTTTGCAATATCATCCTTCGTTTGACCAATAAAGCTAGGTACTTTCACCGTGATTGGATCACCCCAACGATAATCCTTTTCAAGCTGTTCCTTCGATTTTTCAATGCCAACAAAAGGTGAAGCATCTTCAATAATTTGACCGACAATTGGAGCTGCTACAACACCACCAAATTGAGTTGTTTTCTTCGGGTTATCCACCGCTACATAAACGACAATCTGTGGATTATCCGCTGGTGCAAAGCCAATAAAAGATACGATATATTCTCCGCTTTTATAACGCCCATTCTCTACTTTTTGTGCTGTTCCCGTTTTTCCCCCAATACGTAAGCCATCTCGGTAAGCCTGTCGTCCAGAGCCCTTTGCTACAACTGATTCTAATGCACCTCGAACCTTTGCAGATGTCTCCTCACGAATAACCTGTTTTTTAACTTCTGGTTCAGTCTCCTTTATGACTTCGCCAGTATTCGGATTGAAAATTTTCTTCACAACATATGGCGTATAAAGCTTGCCCCCATTTATAGCTGCAGCAACTGCCTGCACTTGTTGAATAGGAGTAACAGCCACCCCTTGACCGAAAGAAGTTGTTGCCTGCTCCACAGGTCCAAAGGCTTCTTTAGAAAATAATATTCCCGAAGCTTCACCTGCAATGTTAGACCCTGTCTTTTGACCAAAACCAAAGTCTTTAATATATTGTAATAATCTTTCATTGCCAAGTCGTTGTCCTAATTCAATAAACCCCGGGTTACATGAATTCTCTACAACTTCAAGGAATGTTTCATGGCCATGCCCACCACGATTCCAGCAACGTAATCTAGCACCTGCAACCATCGTATAGCCTGGGTCATAAAATGTATCATGTTCTAAATCCACTAAATTCTCTTCTAGAGCTGCACTCAAGGTAATAATTTTGAACGTTGAGCCAGGCTCGTAGGTCATCCATACGGGTAAATTCCGATTATAGATAGCAGGTTCAACAATTTGATATTTTGCCGGATGAAAAGTAGGGTAGGAGGCTAATGCTAAAATCTCGCCATTGTTTGGATTCATTGCAATAGCTAACGCTTGGTCAGCCTCATAACGCTCCATAGCCTGGGACAGTTCACGCTCCACCACCTGCTGCACATCTACATCAATTGTAAGCTTTACCGTTGCACCATCTTCTCCAGCTTTCCAAGCACTTGCAACATTCGGTAAATTATTCCCTTTCGCGTCTGTAAAAAGGCGAATGGCTGAGGAGTTAGCCTGAAGTAGTTTATTATATTCATATTCAATACCAGCTAACCCTTGGGCATCATAGCCTGTGAAACCTAAAAATCGCGAGAGCATTGTGCCATATGGGTAATCCCTTGCATAATCAACCCCGCTATATAAGCCCTCGATTTGCATGCCTTGTAATTGCACCGCTTTTTCATAAGAAATATTTTTTCCTTCCGGTGCTAATTTCACTAAATATTCTCTTTTCTTCATTTTCTCCAACAGCTTTTGTTCATCAACTTCCAGTACCTGTGCTATCTTTGCAGCAGCACCTTCGATATCTTTGCTTTGAGAAGGCATGAAATAAAGAGTGGGTGCAAGCTTATTTGTGACAATACTTTGCCCATCACGATCTGTTATATGACCACGTTCATTTGCAAAGGGAATTTCTCGGTCCCAATTCTCTTCGGCCTTCTTTGTTAGCTCCTTTTGATCTAGTACCTGTAAGAAGAACAATCTAATGACAATGGCTACTGCAACACACATAAATAACACATATAAAATACGTAAACGTTTTTTAGAATGGATAGAAATCCACTTCATTCGACATCACACCTTGTTTTTTACAACGTATGAAATAAAGTGGACTTCTATTCAGTATCTATTGATCAACTATTTGTTCAACTTCATCATCGGATGTAGCTTCAACATCTTTTATAAAGCTTTCAGCAGGTGTTTTCAACTTCACAACTATCGGTGAACTATCTGAAATTACAGTACCTGCTGATACACTCTGACTGGCTACAAAGCCCTCACCCACAACCTCTATCTCAAGATTAGCCATTGACTTGAACACAAGTACATTGCGCAACGACCAATCAGTAAAATCTGGTAGTGAGATATCACCTTCTGTTTTTAAAAACACAAAATTACCTTTTATAAGTTTTTGAGGACCTTTTGGATATTGTTCAATGATTTTCCCGCCGCTTCCAACAACAACTGGCTGCAAACCATCATTTGCAAGCTCTACCTGTACAGCCTCAGCACTTTGACCTGTATAATCCTGGATTGCTGCATTATCCACCTTTTTGACATCTTCTGTATTAACATTTAAATACTTTAAACTATTTAGCATAACTGGCTTAAATACTTTTGATACTGGAACAGAACCATTTTCTCCTTTTTTGAGCTTAGGTTTTGTTACTGAGACGTACATAATGAGCTGTGGATTATCAACTGGAGCCATCCCTAGGAATGAATACAGATAATCATTTGCAAGATATCCACCACTTGCTTTTGGTATTTGTGCAGTTCCTGTTTTACCTGCAACCTCATATTCATCAAGAATAAAGTCCTTCGCTGTTCCATGTTCAGCTGTTAATGTAGATGCAAGGATTTCCCTTACTTGCTTCGCTGTGTTAGCTGAAACTGGCTGTCCTTTTTCAATTGGTTTATGGTTTTGGATTATTTTCCCTGTCGATGGATCAACAATTTGATCAATAACATAAGGCTGCATCATTTTGCCATCATTCGCTATTGCTGTCATAGCTTGAATAAGCTGAATTGGCGTAACCGTAGAGCCTTGACCGAATGTAGTTGTAACTCGTTGAATTGGGTATTTCGATAAAAGTGTACCTGCTGCCTCATTCGGTAAATCAATACCTGTTTTCTTGCCAAAACCAAATTTATCTAAATAATCATAAAAGACATCCTCGCCAATAAGCTTTAATAAATGTGCCATTGCCGTATTAGATGAACGCTGGAATCCTTCTAAATAGGTTATCGGTCCCCAACCACGCCCTTTATTATGGTCTTTAACTACTCTATCAAGCACTTTGTACTGACCTGACATATACGTAGCATTTGGTGGCCATGTATCTGTATCAATAGCTGAAGCAAGTGTGAATGTTTTCATTGTTGAGCCTGGTTCAATGGTTTCCTCAATAACATCGTTCAGCCATTTCATATTTGTACCTTCACGTGTATCAGGATTAAATGTAGGACGTTGGGTCATTGCCAGTATTTTTCCTGTTTTCGATTCTGCCACAACAGCTGTCATAGATTCAGGATTATATTCCTTTTCAACCAGTGACATCGCTTCCTCTAAAAAGCTCTGAATTGTTTTATCAATTGTTAAATAAATATCATCACCATTTTCGGCAGGTGTCACCATTTTTTCGCTATTCGGTAAAAGATAACTAAAAGCATCTGTCTCATATTCAATTTTACCGTCTTTTCCCGATAATTCTTTGTTATAGGTTAATTCAAGCCCCATCTTACCTTTTGTCGTGAACGTATGATCTTTATTTTCCTCTTTCACTGCAAAGCCAATTAAATGTGAGGCAAAAATACCATTTGGATAATAGCGTTTCAAATCATTTACAAATAGAATCCCAGGCAATTTCTCATCTTTGATTTTACTCATAACCTGATGGCTAATTCCTCGTCCTGCACTACCAAATTCAACTTGATAAGGTTTTTCTCCATCTTCCTTTAACCTTGTTAGCTGTTTATAAATCGCTTCCTTATTCATCTCATCCTCTTTATTCATATGAATATACTGCGACAAAATTTCAGCTGTTTTTTCTGGATCTATAACATGTCGCGGAGCTTTTTTATCTGTCGTGGCCTTTTCATTGACGACTGCGATTAATCGATAGCTAAGTGTATCCTCCGCTATGACTTGCCCAGTTCGATCGTAAATCTTACCACGACTTGCTGTTATGGCGCTTTCCTTGCTATACTTTGCAGCTGCTCTAGCCGCAAGCTCTTGTCCTTCTACCTCACCTGTCGCCTGTAATGTCACCATTCTTGTGAATAATAGAAAAAAGAGCCCTCCATAAAAAATCAATAATAGAAAGGCTCCCCATTGGAATCGAAATCTCTTTTTTTTCATTCTCCCGGCACTACCTTTACATTTTTCTCATTTTGAGTTAAACCGAGTTCTTTCGCTTTTTTCCATATATTTTCGTATGTAGAAAGTTCACTCACACGAACCGTCAAGTCAACATTCTTTTTAGCAATCTCTCCTGCTTCTGCTTCGATTTTTTGAATGTCCATACTTGTTGTTTGAATAGCCGCTTGCTTATTTAAAACGACTACCGCTAATACAACAATAATACCAACTAAAGCAATTAGCATTGTTTTTTCAAACTTCTGGTTCGTTTTTTTACGACGTATGATAGTGGGTTGTGGACTAGGTGGTGTTATCGGTTGTTGCACTTGTTGATGTTGGTGCTGCCTTACACGTACTGCTGCCATTTACTCACGCCCTTTGTCGTTAATTTTCTCCACCACTCTAAGCTTCGCTGAACGTGCACGTTTGTTAACCTCAAGTTCCTCATCAGATGGAACAATCGGCTTTCTCGTAATAAGCTTTAAAGTTGGCTTCATGTCATCAGGAATTACAGGTAAATTTGGTGGTAATTCCGGTAATGATGACGCTTCCTTAAAAATAGTCTTGCACAGGCGGTCCTCCAATGAATGGAACGTAATGACACTAATGCGTCCACCTACGCTTATCATATCAATCGCATCGACTAATGAATCCTCTGCCGCGCCTAGCTCATCATTAACAGCAATTCGTATTGCTTGGAATATGCGCTTCGCTGGATGTCCGCCTTTACGGCGTGCCGCTGCTGGAATACCCTCTTTTATAAGTTCTACAAGTTGGCCGGTTGTTTCAATCGGTGCCACCTTACGTGCCTCTTCGATTTTACGAGCAACTTGCTTTGAAAACTTCTCTTCTCCATACCGGAAAAAGATACGTACTAAATCCTCATATGCCCATTCATTCACAACATGAAATGCTGTAAGCGTTGCCGTTTGATCCATGCGCATATCTAATGGTGCATCGTGATGATAACTAAAGCCTCGTTCAGGTGTATCTAGCTGTGGAGAGGAAACACCTAAATCATATAGAATACCATCTACTTGCTCGATACCAAGTGCTACTAACTCTTCTTTCAAATTCCGAAAATTAGAATGGATAAATGTCACACGGTTTATATAGGGTGCTAATCGTAATTTCGCATTGTTAATAGCTATCATATCTTGATCAAAGCAGATTAAACGGCCCTTATCAGATAATTGTTGTACTAAATATTCACTGTGACCTGCGCCACCTAGCGTACAGTCCACATAGATTCCATCAGGATCGATGTTCAACCCGTCAACAGTTTCTTTTAATAGCACGGTTGTATGATCGAACATACCACTCGCTCCCTTCAGGCCTTAACTTCATTCAACTGACATCTTTACAAAAGTTAAAAATCAAAGCCAATCATATTTTCTGCAATTTCATTAAAGGATTGTTCAGACTCACTAAAGTAAGTCTCCCAAGCATCTTTTGCCCATATTTCTATTCGATTCGAAACACCTAGCACAACACATTCTTTTACAAGATGCGCATGTTGCATAAGAGTTGAAGGAATATTGATACGACCCTGCTTGTCTATTTCTACTTCCGTTGCCCCTGAAAAGAAGAACCTTGCAAATGCACGGGTATCTTTTTTGGTCATCGGTAAGCCCTTTAATTTTTCTTCGAGTTTTCGCCATTCATCCATAGGATAGCCAAACAAACAATTATCAAGTCCGCGTGTTACAACAAACGTTTCGCCTAAGGCTTCACGAAATTTTGCGGGTACGATTAATCGTCCTTTAGCATCAACAGAGTGTTGATATTCTCCCATGAACATGCTATTCACCCCACTTTATTAAATAATGTACCACATCCCCCCACTTTCCTCCACTTTTTTTAAAAAAAACTTGACATTTCAACACTTAATGTGCGAATAGACCTTTAGCAATTTTTTTGATCTATGCTAAATGACATAATTAAAGAGCTACCCTTAGTAGGATAGCTCTTTAATTATTATTAATATCGACAATGTTCATCAAATCTGCATTGTATCAAATTATTACTTAGGTATAAAGATACATTTATTGCATTTTATAAATACAGTAAATAGTGACGATTTCCAATGCTATAATTTTGCTTAAGCATTTCAGTCACTAACATAGGTCCAAATTCATTGATATATTGATACGGATTATAAGTTCTTTCCTGAAACCCCTCATTTGGATATAGCTCATTTTGTAACGTTTTAAATTTACGAATTGTTGTTTCATGCTTATTAAGTACAGATTGTTCAATCTTTTGCTGTAAATAGTCAAACTGTTTTTGATGATTCTCTTTATTTTTTTCAAGTATTTTATCTAATGGTACTTGCTGTTCTTTTAAATAAGATGCAAGCTGATTGTAATTATTGAAAAGCTCTAGCTGCATTGTTTGAATTTGAAATTTCGCTTCTTCATCCTGCACTTCAGCAATAAACTGCTCCTTAAGTTGTAATGCCTTGCCAGCCCATACATCAGCAACAGTTAATTGTTGCTCACGTAATAATTGTTCCACATGGCGTGTAATAATTGTAATATGCAGACGTGGAGCGAAAATAGGCATTTGCAGTCCTAGTACCGAAAATGCATCCTTCAACGTTGCCCAATAAGCAAGCTCCCCCGGACCACCAACAAACGCAAGAACTGGTAATGTCATTTCCTGCATAAGAGGACGTGTAACAACATTATTACTTAATCTCTCAGGATGATTTACAGCAATATCCAATATTTCTTCTTGCGATAATTTAATATTTGCTGCTAGATTAACAAATGATTGAGTCTTTCGTTCTAACAGATGACGTTCTCCATCTTCAACAAAAAATAGATTTGCCGCTTCATTTGTTGCTAAAATAGGCTTACCATAACCAGAGCGTTCAAGGTGCTCTTCTTTCTCCGTCACTACTCTAGCAATTTCTTCGTTATGCTGAATAATCTGAGTAAAATTTTCGCTCTCATACTGACGGAGTTTATAATTTGTTGCATCAATAAGCAGCAAGCCCTCATCCTTGAATAGGTGGTTCATAAGCTGTGCAAAGAAGTCCGTAAATGTTTCACCCTTATTTAGAGTATCTATCAATTGTTTCATAAGCGTTTCAGTGAATTCAGTTTCACCAAAATCTTTCGCAATTGTATTCATTAATTGTGTCATGGTTTCTTTATTAATAGTTGTTGCTGAAGCCATCGTTTTACGTCTAGAGCGTTCCCCGTAGGCACGTTTTTTTACCTCTACACCCAACACTGTATACGTATGGTTTATCTCTTCTAAGTCATGATCTTCACCAGCAATCCAAAACACAGGAACAACTGGTCGCTGTAGCTTTAGACTTTGTTCTTTCGCCAACGTTATGACAGATATTGCCTTATGCACTGAGTAAAGAGGGCCTGTTAAAATACCAGCTTGTTGCCCACCAACAACTGCAACAGCTCCTTGCTCTAGTTGCTGTAAATGCTCATTTGATTGCTTTGATATTCCAAGAGGCTCCATAAATTGACGAATGATTGCTGCTATTTCTTTTTGGTCTTTAGCATGCTGTTCTAAATATCGCACGCGTTTTTCAAAAGATTGATCGTTATATTCATATTCAAAAAACTCATGAATGGCAGTTTTCGGTGACCAATAATCTGCTAGCACACGATTTTCTATGGGTACTTGGATAGACTCCAGTTTCATTAACATAAACTCCTCTACTCACTAAATCATCTTTCTCTTAATAAGCAAATTGAAAAAATAAGTTCCATTAATACTATGCGTTTTATTTTAGAACGATTATTTAAAATGACAATTCTCAACAAAATATTAAGAAAATACTCAATTCAACCTGCATTTCTAAGTGCATAACACACACCTCAAATATTTGGTATTTTCCTAATTTATTACTTATAAAGAGTTAATTTTATAGAAACATTTTTAATGTTATTATTTTAACGCTTATGGCTTCAACATGAAAAGAAAATGCTTAGACAGTCTGTAAATATTCTATAACGGATTGAATAATTCCAACAACACAAATAACGACATAGGCTGTACTTAGCATTAAAAATTGAAAGCGCCAAATTTTTTTCAGTAGTGGCTTCACTTCAATTTCTTTTTTCGTTCGCCAATCAATATATGTAAAAATCATAGCCATCGTCAGTGCTAGCATTACTAAAAGCACACCAACATTGACACTCCATAGAACACCAATTGCTAACGGCACTGAAAAAAACAAACAAAACGTCGTTACATCTGAAGCAGCCCCAAAAGCATGTGTGCCTCGGATTTTTACCTTTCGACTAATTAAATAAACAATCATAAAAAGAAGAATTGGACAAAAAATAATGACACTAATCACAATATGTAAAAAATCTTTCAACGTCTTTCACCACACTCTTCAATTGCAAGTACTTGGTGATATAAAGTACGCAAGGTTGGCAAATGATGACCATTTTTTAAAGCCTTATTGAGAAGCACACCAACAATCGTATCGATTTCGCTTTTTCTTCCTTGTATACGATCTGTCAGCATAGAAGATGTGTTATTCGCTGTTTGTTCACATAAATCAATGACTTTAGAAAAGGGTATCGTCTCTTCAATTCCTTTAAAAGCCTTTATTAGCTCTTGGTAGATGGTTTGCATAATTAAAAACGCTTGTTTATTTGTGACTAACTCTCCGTTTTTCACTTGCAAAACAGCTGTCAATGGATTAATCAAGCTATTCAGTACAGCTTTCTCAAATAATATCTGTTGTGCATTATTCACTAATTGAACTGGAAACAAAGCATTTTCGAAAAATAATAGTCTCTTGAATATATCACTTGCTCCTCTTTCTAATGCAATCTTACAAACACCAACACCTCTATGCTGTACAGTAGATGAATCTATCAGTTGTGCGCCAAATGACACCGTGCAAAAAGCTATATTTTCTTGCGCTAATTGTAGTGCATCCTCAAAATGTGCTAAGCCATTTTGCATAAATAGTAAGGGAACTTCTTTTGATAATAATGACAATTGTTTGTACAGTTCGTGTAATTGACCATATTTAACCGCAACTACTATTAAATCTTGCTGCGGAAGCTCCTTTATATCCATTGTTGAAGCTACTTTTCGAACAATTTTTGTGCCATCAACATTGATTCGTGTTAGACCATTTACACGTAGCTCATCTACCTGTTCTTGCCTTCTAGAGACCAATGTTACAGTACTACCTGACTCAGCAAAAAAGCTTGCCATCAGCTGACCGACTGCACCGGCACCAATAATTGCTATCTTCACAACACCTCGTCACCTCCCACATCACTCTTATAATGTGAAACTCCTTTTAAACAGTTTTACCACAAAAAGCTGTATGATTCATTTTTCCCGCTTTACAGAAGGAGGTGCCTTAGAAAATTTCTAAGGCACCTCCTTTTACGGGTTCTTCTATTATACAGGATTGACTGATTGTTTACGATAAAATATGGATAATTGTTTACTAACTTAGCCAGTAAACAGTATTTAACATACCATTTTAAAGAAGCTAATTCTTCATCATTTTCCATACTTTTAGTTTAATCTTTCATTAAAGAATACCCTTGCTGCAGCCATTTCACTAGTTTGTCATGCTCATTTTGCAGCTCACGGTGTCTAACTTCAAGGGTCTGATAAGCATCTGTTAATTCATCAAAACTTGTCAATGCCAATTTCAAATGACTTCGCATTGACTGTTGCGGTTGATTTCGTACAGCTAATAGTGACTGACTATATTGACCACGTAACGTTTTATTCCACCGAAAACCACATGCTTGTTTTGTACGCCCTAGTTCAGAAGCAGCTAATTCAAAAGCTTCTAGCTGTGTTTTACCATTTTGCACATTATGCAAGACGATTTCTGCTAATCTTTCATCGTCTTCTTTTGTCCATTGATCTTTTCTTTTTTTCAATTCCATAATCTATCACCCTCGCATTTTTTACTACTATATGCAAGTGTAAGCAAAATAGAATCTTTGAATAAAAAAAGACAGCGATTATCCTTATCAATAAACGCTGTCGTTATACATTAATTATTATTCTTCTTAGTCAGGAAATTATTAACTGCCTCATGATGGGCTTCACTTTCCCACAGCTTTGCACAGGTACGAACTTCCTCCATCACACGTTCATACATATTCCGTTCACGCCACTTACGAAGCTCAATTTCTTTATAAGCCTTATGAACAGAAGGATGAATTTTACGCATATGCTCAATAAAATCATTTAACGCTTCTTCTTTTGAGCCTTCAAAAACACGCATAGCCCAACCAATTTCATATAGTAATTCCGCTGGATAAGGCTTGGCGTCTACTAGCATCTTCATTGCACGATCATGACGTAAGCCTCGCTCAAACAAGTATGTACCGCCTCCCCAGCCGCTTGTAATTGCTAATGTCCCTTGAATAAAACCACATTTTGCATGACTGGCTACTAGACGAAAATCACAAGCTGTTGCAATCTCGCACCCTCCTCCAACTGCCGCTCCATTAATCAAAGCAATCGTGGGTACAGGTAAAGTTGCAAGATCATACAATATTTTCCCCATCTTACTCAGCATCCCAAATGCTTCATCCTCTGTTTCAAGCGAATGAAATTCTGATAAATCTCCCCCTGAGCAAAATGATTTATCACCTGCACCAGTTACAACTAAAAAACGAACATTATCATGGTTTTGAATATATGTAATTACTTCTTGTAGGCCATCCATAACCTCGTCATTGACCGCATTTCGCTTTTCTTCACGATTAATGGTAAAAGTCATAATACCTTCATTATTGTCAATTGTATACGCCATACTATTTCCCCCTTTGTCCCAATGAATAAATTGTATCACACAATTATTATAGCACTATACATCTTTTTATTATTAACGAAATATTCCGTCTCTTCGAGCATACAAAAAGGCTAGTAAAGAGCCATGGTCTCTCTACTAGCCTTTTAAGTGAGCAAACACTGAATTATTTGCTTACTACTTCTTTACCTTTGTAATGTCCGCAAGCTTTGCAAACACGGTGTGATAATTTTGCTTCCCCACAGTTTGGGCAAGCTACCATACCAGGTACAGATAGTTTGAAATGCGTACGACGCTTTCTTTTTGCAGTTTTAGAAGTTCTTCTAAATGGTACAGCCATTGATGGCACCTCCTTACAGATCGTCTATTCGTCTGTTTGATCAAAATACTTAGCTAAATTAGCTAGTCTTGGATCCACTTTTTGTGTGTCAGCTTTTTTGTGTAGTTCAACGTCTTCATCTGTTGCGTAAGACCAGTTTTTACCACCTTGCACTTGTCCTTCGGTATTCTCCTTAAACACTTGCAAAGGTATTTCAAGAAGCACTAACTCCTCGATAACCGGCTTCATGTCGATTACTTCACCATCAATATAGTGAATTTCTCCGTCATCTTCCCCTCGTTTTTCTTCGTCAATCCAGCTGAAAACTTCAACTGTCTCAACTTCGATAGGAAACTCAACATCTTCCCACGTGCGTGCACATGGTAGTGTTAACGTCGCTGTCACGATTAGCTGACATGTCATTTGCGATGCACCGAAAGTACATAGCCCTTTTACATGAACGGGCGAAATTGCTCGAATATCCTGGTTTCGCTCCATCACCTCGTCCAACTGGACATAGGCATCGATTGGCATCCCGTTTTGGCGGTATTTAGATAATTGATGAATTGACCATTTCATTCGTTTAATCACCTCGAGACAACAATGTTGATTATATAATGTGTAAAAATAGATGTCAAGATAATTTCTTGTCACCACTATAAAACCCAACTATAATTATATACTATAATACACGTATTTTCTTTATTTAGTACCCGCTAAATAGGTTACTACTAACACAGATGGGGGCTTGATGCATGAAAGCAGTTGGCGTAGTAGTTGAATACAACCCTTTTCACAATGGACATGCTTATCATTTAGAACAGGCAAAAAAAGCAGCACAAGCTGATCTTGTCATCGCTGTAATGAGTGGAACATTTTTGCAACGTGGTGAGCCAGCCATGGTTGATAAATGGACACGCACAAAAATGGCACTAGTCGGTGGTGTAGATATCGTCATCGAGCTGCCTTATGTTTATAGTACCGCATCAGCAACTGATTTCGCTAAAGGAGCCATTGCATTATTAACCGCAATAGGCTGTGAATCTTTTGCATTTGGCAGTGAAGACGGTTCCATACAACCCTTTATGAGTACGTTTGAGCTTATTCATGGACATCGAGAGGAATACAACGCACTTATTAAAGAAAGCCTTACAACAGGTGCGAGCTATCCTAAAAGCTTACATTATGCTTATAAACAGCTTTCTCAAAAATTCCCTGCTACATACATTGATTTATCACAGCCTAATAATATACTCGGCTTTCACTATATTGAAGCTGCCAAAACATTAGATAGTGATATTATACCGATGACTATTCCTCGAATTACTGCAGGTTATCATGATGCTTTACAGGAGGGTGCATCCATCGCAAGTGCTACGGGAATACGTCAGGCTTTAGCAACCTCCCGTGAACTCGAGCAAGTACAAGATGTTCTACCAAAAGCATCTTTTGATTATTTAGCTAATTGGTATCGTCAGTATGGTAAATTTGCTAGCTGGGAGAGTTTCTGGCCATTCTTACAGTTTACACTGATTCGACATACACCTAACGAATTGAATCACTATGCTGAAGTAACAGAAGGAATTGAGAATGCTCTTATAAAGGCAGCCAAAACTAGTTATTCCTTTAGCAGCTTTATGGAAAAAATCAAATCAAAACGCTACACATGGACACGACTTCAGCGCATGCTTACTCATATTTATACTGGGTTTAGTAAGGAACAATTACATAATTGTGTTGCTCCATCCTATATTCGCCTACTTGGTATGAGTACAAAAGGGCAGACCTATTTAGGGAAGTATAAAAAAGACATCTCTTTACCATTAATCAGCCGTGTCGCAGCTACGAAAGATGCTATGCTTACTGTAGATATTCATGCAGCAGAGATTTACAACCTAAGCATTGAAACTGGAAATATAGAACAAAGTCTACCTAAAGATTATCAAACGCCACCGATTCGTTTATAGACCCACATACTATAAAAGGATGCCAGAAATTTCTAGCATCCTATTTTATTTGGGCTGTAACTGTTTTAAATATTTTATGGCATCATCTACGGTTTTAACAGGTACTATTTTCATTTTCGTGCCAATTTCTTTAGCTGTTTTTACTGCTGTTGCATAATTAGATTCCAATTCAGGATATTTCGCTTTCAATTCTGGAGAAATTTCATCATCTGGCGCAAAGAAGATTTCCATACCATCTTTATCAGCAGCGATTACTTTATAGTCTATTCCTCCAATTCTTCCAACTGAGCCATCAACCAACATTTCTCCTGTGCCTGCTACTGCATAGCCTTTGGTTAAATCCTCTTCAAGCAGTTGATCTAATATTTCAAGTGTAAACATTAGCCCCGCAGATGGACCACCAATATCCTCTGTCTTCATTGTCACTTTTGGGTTTGTTTCAATTGATTTACTTTCTGCGTACGAAATACCTAAACCCGCTCTTTTTTCCTCGGCTCTAGGAATTTCCTTTAACGTAATAGTGACCTCTTGTTCATTTTTGTTACGTATAAATTTAATTGTTGCTTGGTCTCCAAGCTCTTTGGGCTTCAGAAGATCTACTAGCATTTGCTGGTTACTAATTTTTTGTCCATCCACTTCGATAATTTCGTCCCCTGCTTTTAAAAGACCGTCTGACGCACCACCATCTAGAACATTTAAAACGAAGACTCCATCGAAATGTATTGTTGTTTGAAGTCCCGCTTTCTGGAAGGCAATATATTTTGCATTAAACTGGGAGTCAGACATTAATTTAAGCTGTCGAACATTATATTCTTCTTCATCTTCTAATGGATTACGCACCTGGTTAATATCCATTAGTTTTTGATATTTTTGAGTTTTAGCCCAAAGATACGAAAAAGGGGTCGCTTGCTGCATTGCTACTGTCATCAAACTCATAGAACCTTTATTTTCAGTATGATCGTTTTCCACAATAACAAATTTACTGACATCATAAGCACTTCCAGGCTTCATAATATAAGCGTCTAGTCGGTATAACATTAAAAAACAAATAACGACTAATAACACTGCATAAATACTTATTTTTTTCTTCATTTGGAACACCTCCTAGGACGCTCGCAAAACCATACGTTCATGTTTTTGCCTTTTTTACATATATTGATTTTAGCATTTGCCTATGTGAATGACAAAAAGTTGAAACGAGATGATAACATGTATGCCACAATTCAAATAGCGCTCTGCATCGTTCTTATTCTATTACTCTTGTTATTCCCACAAACAGCTCATCACGGTACTGACTTAGGGTTAACTCTATTTATGGATGCGCTTTTCCCATATTTATTACCATATTTAATTTTAACGCAATGGTTACTGCGTTTAACGGCTCCTATGCGCACAAAGACCAAAAGAGCCTCATTATACGTACAAGCCTATATTATTAGCGCACTTGGAGGTTATCCAACTGGTGCTACAACAATTGTTTACCTAAAAAACAGTGGGCAGCTTCATCCTAAAGAAGCAAATTTTTTACTGGCAGTCTGTCATGCACCGAGTCCACTTTTTGTGCTGGGTTTTGTAAGCTTTGATTTGTTACACAGTAATACGTTTGGCTGGCTATTTTTATGTTTACTACATAGTTTTAATATCTGTTGTTTAATAACAGGTTATTTTTTATTCCGCAAATCTGATCTTCCTAACATTTCTATTCATAATACGACTTTATATACAGCACCTTTCTCAGAAAGCATTAAAGAGACAGCACCAACGATTCTTTTAGTTGGGACAACAATTATATTTTTCACTACGATCCAAACGATTGTACAACAAGGCTTGGATAAACTTATACCAAAATTACCTTATGCAGCTGAGCTTTCTATTGCTGCCATTCTCGAAGTTACAAATGGCCTTAAAATGACTGTCGCAGCCTATCCTGATCTTTCATTTTTACCATTACTAGTAGTTCTATTACTTACGATGCAAAGTATCAGTATCCATTTGCAAATTTTTGTTATTGCCAAATCAGCAAAGCTTTCTGTTCGGCCATATATAAAATTCCGCCTACTTAGCATAATCATTGTGCCAACTATTTATGCTCTTTTTTTCTTAAAATAACGAAAGCTGCTTATATTTAAAGCTCATTTTTTCAAATGTATGATGAATATGGCGAATTGAGAGTGATTCTCTTTCTAGGCTACTCACTTTAGCATTAGAGCCGAGTAGCCTCACTCTATCAACAGCTATACATTTAATGGATATCAGCTAAAATTAAAAAGAGGACGTCCAAATACTGACATCCCCTTTGTTTATCATTTCGTAAACTCATATTTTTCTTTTAAGGCAGCTACAACACACGTAGGAACGAGTTCATTGACGCCACCACCGTATTTTGCCACTTCTTTTACAATGCTTGAACTTAAGAAGGAATATTGATTTTTGGTCATGATGAAAAAAGTTTCAATTGTTTCATCAAGAAAACGGTTCATCGAAGTAATTTGCATCTCATATTCAAAATCTGATACAGCACGTAAACCGCGAACAATAGCCTTTGCTTTTTTTTCTTTCGCATAGTCTATCAATAATCCAGATGAGCTTTCGATGCGCACGTTTGGCAACGTTTTCGTCACCTCAGCCATTAAAGCCATGCGTTCTTCTACAGAAAATAGCGGCTGCTTCGATGAATTATTTAACACAGCTACATAAACAGTATCGAATACATCTGCCGCACGATTAATAATATCTAAGTGGCCAAATGTTACAGGATCGAAACTTCCAGGAACTACAGCAATTTTCTCTGACAACTTATTCTCCCTCTTCCTCTGCAAAACGATAAACGGAAATAATCGTTCCACCATATGTTTCTTGTCTCTTTAATACAAAATCTCCAAAACTTTGTGGTAGTTCTACTTCTGATGCATGTTCACACAAAATAATGCCATCTTGCTGAATTTTATGATTGTCGACAAGTACTTGTACTAAATCATAATATTCTTTGTGGTGATAAGGTGGATCTAAAAAAACTAGTTTAAATGTAATATCCCGTTTTAATAGCGCTTTCACAGCTCGTTTAGCATCTATACGAAAGAGCTCAGAGCAATCCTCATACCTACATTTTTTTATATTCTCTTGCAGCACCTGAAATGCCTTAGCATCCTTTTCAATGAATATAGCTTGATCAACGCCTCTGCTTAAAGCTTCGATACCTAAACCACCGCTCCCCGCAAATAAATCGAGCGCAATCCCTCCATCAAAAAAAGGACCTATAATATTAAAAATGGATTCCTTTACTTTGTCTGTTGTAGGTCTCGTTGTATTTCCTGCAATCGCCTTTAACGGCATCCCTTTTCGTTCTCCTGCTACAACTCTCATTTACGTCATTCACCGTACTTTCTTCTTCCATATAAAAGCATTTTTGCAGCGGAAGACAAACCTCCGCTGCAAAAAATTATTCTTGCTCTTGTGTTATTACTTGGATACGACCATCATTTTTTTGTAATTCTACTAAGAATAAGCGTTGGAGCCAAGCTTCCTCAACATAATAATGATCAGCTATTTTAATAATTGGTTCTGAAATAGTAGGGTATCTACGTTGATTAAATACGTAGAATCCTGGTTCTTTCGGGAATCTAAATGTGCGATTATCACTTTTTACATAATAGCCATTTTCCCCTTCAGTAGCGCTATAACCAAGATAAGGCAACAATGTATCCGCTGTATATAAAGATTGCCCTTCATAACGGATAAATTGAACATCTCTTTTCAAGGTATCATTTACATAAATATCACGTTCATCTTCAAAATATAATGGATATGTCCCGTTCTTTTGTTCCATATTTAACTTAAAATAAGAAGTTTTTGCACCTAAAACCGTTGATAAAAGATCATCCATCGATGCTGGAGAAATCGGTTCTTCTCCAAGTTTATTCATCGCTTCCTGCCAAGCGGCATCCTGATCTACAGTCATATATTCTTTTAATGTTGCCACGATTTCCTTCGTTTTTTCAGAGCCAATCATATCCTTCACTAAATAGGATGCCACAACCTCTGGTAACCATTCAGGAGAATTATCGAACTTATATTGTGATTTGATTTGTGACAGAACCACTTCCTGCTCTACCGCTTGTGCAGTTAAAGTTGGTAAAAATAATAGACGATCATCATGTTCTTTCATTGGATTTTTTTCTTGAATAATCGCAATATGTTGGTCATTTAAAAACTGTAAATTTTCTAATGATTTCAAGAAATCCTTTGAAATAGCTCCCGGTGCATAAATAGATAATACAGAGCTTTGTTCTTGTACCTTGAGATTAGCTGATTGCCAATAAATATCACGGATTGTACCATTCCCACTAAACATTGTATAGTTAACAAGTGCTAGCTGTTGCTGTCCAATTAAAGGTAGTCCTGTAATCCATTGACCTGCAAATTTACTATCTGTAGAAATATGGACAATAGAATAAGTTGCTTCACCATTTAATAATGTGGCTAACACATTTTGGATAAGCATTTTATCTTTTAAGCCACCCTCGATTGGAATTATGTATGAAACAGATTGAGATTTGATTTCTCCCTTTGCAAAATAGGAAGCTTCATCCGATAAACGATCACAGCTTTTTTCAGTTTCCATAAAGCAGCTGAGATTGATTGCATTTTCTGGCCACTTAATTTTTACCTTTTGATTAGGTAGATTTTTAAAATGCTGCCTAATATCCAAGCTATTTTCGCGATAGAAAATTTCTATCTCTTGTGAGTAAAGGAATTCACCATTACCAGTCTCTAAGTCAGAAGAATATGCATGATACTGGAAAAAAATTATGCCTGTAATTATTAAAGCAAGTACTGAAAAAAAACTCATTGCAAATTTCATATGCTTGACCTCCCACAGCATGATACTATGTATATTGGAAAGGATGTGCAATTTTTATGCCACAACAATTTATAGAATTAGGTGAAGGCTATGGTGATGTCTACGAGCTCCTTGAACTAGTGAATACCAATCAAAGTCGTTTTCACCAAGCCTTTATACTAACTTCCTCAAAAGAAGAAAAAAAAGTTGCTTCTTTAGCAGTTGCCTTCAAACCAGTCGGTGAAAGTAAATTCATGCCGATTTATATTTGTCGAGAAGGCATTCCTTATATAGCAGAACAGCCTTCAAAGCGACAAAAAATATTCGAAGAAAGTATTGAGCAACTAGGTCGAAAAGCGGTTGTTGTAGAAATAAAGCACTCATCTATATTTTCGGAATCAAAACTATTTTATCAATACTTAATAGGAATAATGAGGCTTCATCACTATATTCCTGCATTAACGTAATATTATAGACCTGCTTTGTAGTCATATTCCTTCGCTTTATCAGGTTTTGCATTTTCAAACTCAGTTTTAACGAATGGACGATAAGACTTTACAACGTCTTTTACAAACGGAAGGCGTTGTAGTTTTGTTGTCATCATTTCAATTTCCTCTCGATCGCAATAGAGCACTACATATTTTTGCCTCCGAGAAATATAAAGAACATGACCATATTTTCGAAGAGACTTCGCATGTTTTAATTGATGGACGTACACGATTAGTCCTTGTCGTTCGTTCATATAGTATTCCCTCATTTCTTACATAAAAGAATACCATAGACCGGAAAATGATAGCAACAGAGTTTAGCTGACAGAACGCTCATTTTTCCGTTATAATGGTAAAGCATACAACATTCATTAAGAGTTTTACATCCACTTAAGCAAGTTAATAGAACTTTAGTTTAAACGTCTATAATCAGAATTTCTCTGATTTTGTTTGCTCAAAAATTTCAAATTCAATAATGAATTCGCCAGTACCTTTTATACCATTTAAATTTTTTAAGGAGGACGAATATGGGTAAAAAAACGAAGATTGCGCTTGCAATCGCAGCAGCAAGTGCAGCCGCTTGGGCAGGTAGTAAAGCAATTTCTAGACCTCAGCAGCGCGAAAGTAAACAAGCATTACAATTTGATCGCCCTATTATTCTCGCACATCGCGGTGGTGCACAGATAGCACCTGAGCATACAATACCTGCTTTTGAAAAAGCTGCACAATTAGGGGTAGATGGCTTTGAAATAGACATTCGCTTAACGAAAGATGAGGAAATCATCGTTTTCCACGATGATACTGTCCATCGTACAACAGATGGCTATGGTCTTGTTGCAGATATGACTTTAGCAGAAATTAATGCCTTAAACCACGGTTATCAATTTGAAGATTTAAATGGGGAATTCCCTTATCGAAATGAAAAAGTAGATGTTGTTACTTTACGCGAGCTACTAGAAACTTATCCAAATATGTTGATTAATATTGATATTAAAGATGCGCCAGATACGTACGAAGGGAGCTTAATGCCTTCAAAATTATGGCGTTTAATTGAAGATCTTGAAGCTGAGAATCGTGTAGTTGTCACAAGCTTTTATGGGGAGCAGATAGATCGTTTTAATCTTTATGCGCAAAATCAAGTAGCCCTCGGTGCTGGCGAGACAGATGTTCGAAAAGCATTCGCTTCCTTCTCCAGCCAATTTGGACATTTATACCATCCAAAGGTAGATGTATTCCAAATACCACCTAAATCAGGCGTTATTGCTCTAGATTCACCGAAATTTATTCAGTTTTTAAGCAACTTAAACATCCCTGTTCATTATTGGACAATCAATGACGGAGAGACGATGAAAAAATTAATCCGTAATGGTGCAAAGGGCATTATTACAGATCGACCAGATGTTGCTGTTGAATACCTACAAACGCAAGAATAGTTATAGAGGTAAGGGTCATTTTAACATGCCCTTACCTTTTTTCTTATCTGTATAAATACTGCCTAATGAGTCCTTAAATCTTTACCAATATAATTTGCAGATACAGAAGGTAAAGCTAATTCTTTTGCCCACACAGAAAGCTGACCTATATGATGAATTTCATGTGCAATAATATGATGGATAATATCATTTTTTTTATATTCCTCATCATCCCAAGCGACTTTCACAATATCATCATTAAAGTCCTCACAGAATTTTAAAAATTCTAAATTGTCAATTCGCAATTCGTCAGAAAGTTTTTTAACCTGTTCTAACGTTTGGTAATCTTTAAAATCAAATATTCTGTCTTTTTTGTTTTGGATGCCACGAATCCAGCTGTATTCAACATCTATAATATGAAAAAGTGTAAAGAGGATACTCCCTACTCCACCATGCCTTTCCTTCAATAATTCCTCCAAGCTTAGCTGATTACACCACTCAAACCATTCATCTCTGACTTGCCAGTTATAAGCAAAAAATTTTTTCAAGAAAGAATCACCCCAATCATTTTTTTCAAATGCTTTATCGCAAATGATTTAGCACCGCGATCGTTACATCGCTTAATGTTGAAGTTCCTCCTAAATCTGTTGTCTTGATTCCTTGTGCTAATGTTGCTTCTATCGCATTTAGTACTCTTGTGCCTAGCTCATGATAGCCTAAGAAATCAAGCATCATTTTACCTGTCCAAATTTGTCCAAGTGGATTGGCTATCCCTTGACCAGCAATATCTGGAGCAGAGCCATGAACTGGTTCAAACATAGAGGGATAATGTCGTTCGATATTTAAATTTGCTGCTGGAGCAATTCCGATGCTGCCCATAATTGCTCCGCCTAAATCTGTTAAAATATCACCAAATAAATTGGAGGCAACAATGACATCAAAACTTTCTGGTTTCATGACGAAAAAGGCAGCTAATGCATCAATATGCGTAGAAACTTGACCAATTTCTTTATAATCTTTCCCTACTTGTGCAAAAACCTCGTCCCAAAATGGCATGCTATAGGTAATTCCATTTGACTTCGTCGCACTTGTCACATGCTGACGTCGTGTTTTCGCTATTTCAAATGCATAACGCATCGCACGCTCTGTACCCTTCCTTGTAAATATAGCATTTTGGATAGCAACCTCATCCTGCCCACTATGTATTCTGCCACCGCTTTCAGCGTACTCTCCCTCTGAGTTTTCACGTACAACAATTAAATCAAAGTCATTGGGGTTGCGTAATGGTGAGGGTAAGCCTTGTAATAGCTTTGCTGGACGCACATTTATAGACTGCTTCATCTCACGGCGAATTTTAATCAGTAGACCCCATAAAGAAATGTGATCAGGCACTAAATTAGGCATCCCTACTGCCCCTAAAAATATTTGATCATAGCCTTTTAATATTTCAATGCCATTATCGGGCATCATTTTCCCTGTCTCTAAATAATAGTCACAGCCCCAAGGAAACGTAGTCCATTCAAATTGAAAGCCTCCGTCTAGACGTGCAGCCTGATCAAGAACCTCTATCGCGGCAGGGACAACCTCTTTCCCAATTCCATCCCCTGGTATAACAGCAATTCGATACGTTTTCATCTAGTAATCCTCCCTCTATAACTGTTGATATACCAACAGTTTAATCCATTGTTAAAGTGATAAAAAATCTCCCACAATCTTTACATAATTATTCCTATCACCATCATCCTCTACTGTATCAAAAGTCTGTTAAAATTCAAGAAGACCTGGTATATTGAGATGCTTCTCTAAAACTGTTGATTCAACAATATTTCCAAATATAAACTTTACACAAGGGAACGTATGTACTATATTGAAATTAGATAAAAATGAGGAGGAATAAGCATGGAAAAGTTACGCACAGCATTGCTTGATTTTGAGCTTGGAGAGGTAGCAGAGCAAATTTTGCAGTTTGCTAAAAAATCAATTCGTGCTTCGACAACACCGACAGCAGATGAAGCCATTGAAATAGGGCAGTCCAAAATCGGTGGCGCTCCCGATGTACCGACAGATTTTGTATGGCCACATACAAATAATAACCAGCCATTATACTTTCTATGTCAGCTTAATTTAGGAGAATTAAAGTCGTATGATTCAAACAACTTGCTGCCTGCTGATGGACTATTATCCTTTTTCTATGATGCCACTGGACAACCTTGGGGCTATGATCCAAATGATGGCGATGGCTTTCACGTTTTCCACTTTACACAAGCACTTGACAGTTTACAGCGAATACAGCAACCCTCAGCATTAACGGAGTATATTGATAGTGCGGCACTGCACTTTAGAAATGAATGGACACTCCCATCATGGGCATCTCCTTATAGCAAAAATTTAGAAACCATTTTAACAGAGGAACAACAAGACGCCTACAATGACTTTTTTTATGATTGGGTCGATGAAGAGGCAACTGAGCAAACGACACATCGCATAGATGGTCATCCCGATACAATTCAAGGGGATATGTATTTAGAATGCCAGCTTGTCACAAACGGTTTATATTGCGGGGATTCAACAGCCTATAATCATCCGTTACGCAAGGAGCTTGAACCACATGTAAAGGATTGGCAGCTCCTATTACAGCTTGATTCGGAAGATGACCTAGGCTATATGTGGGGCGATAGCGGCAAACTATATTTCTGGATTCGTGAGGAGGACTGCAAAAACAAAAAATTCGATAAAGTATGGACTGTTTTGCAGTGCTATTGACTATTTGTATGTAATGATTTCAGCGGTTTTTATTAATCGGTGATGTTTCCCTATAGGAACATCGCCAGCCTTTGCTTTATGAATAGGATGAACGAAGGAATGTATGCGCGAGATATGGGAGAATTCAACAATATTATAAACATCACAGAGACTCGTACATCAATTTACAGCATTTAGGACAACATTTTTAAAAATCTGGTTTAACCTCGATAAATTTGAAATTTACGATATTTCGCATGAAAGTTAATTTTAATTGAGCGGTTGTTCTTTCATAAAAGGTAGGACATTCAGATTGGTTTGCGAGGTGTATCGTGAACTAACAAAAGAACTTACGGAGTATGCAGAAACACACGGGCACATAGAGGGAGGTAATTCCATGAAGACTAAGCAATTTACCGAAAACGAAGCATTATGGCTACAGCTTGAGCAAGAACTACTTTCTAAACAATATAAAGTTGAAACAGATGGTTATCCTTCTAAAATCATCACCCTGTCTTTTTCACTAGACACCATTACACTGCATGAAGTGCTTTGCCATTATCAGCAGCTTGTATTGCTTGATAAATTTCGTCAAGAGCTAGACTTTGAAACACAGCGTTATTGTCTTTCTCGCTTTATCGAAAAGCATCAATCATTAACTTACTTACCATTACTATGCTACTATGTAGTGAATTTAAGTAAATACGGCGCTAGCTATTCTTATTTAACAGTCAAGAAGCTACTGGCAACAATTAATGAATTAGATGCAGTAGCATATAACTCATTAACCACAGTCGGCTCCGGTACTTTGCCAACACATAAACAGCAAATGGCATCCGATCTAATTTTCTGCCAAGCAAATGATGTACTAGCCACGATTACGATTAAAATTAAAGAAGAGAGCGAAGAAGCTTATCGTCAAGCATTGGCATTCTTAAATGCTTTATTAGAAGAAGACTTCCCTAAAAGCTATGGCATTTATTATGAAGGTAAAAGTGACTTAGTGTTACCAATTGAGCAATTACCTGTCACTTCATCACATCATTTCTTTACTAAAGCTCTCAGCTACCCTAGCCTACATGCTGCGCTAGTTGAATATAGTTATAAGGCAATGGCAGAGTATCATTTTTATCAAGATGTTGATGATGAAGAAGCAGCGATGCCAAGTACATTCGCTGTTTTCGGTCTTGGCTTATACGATAAAAGCTATGGCAAGCTCGTTATCGACTATATGTATGAATGCGATGGCGACCATTCGCCAATGCCTGAATACTTTGCAAAAGCCTATGTAGAAACATTTGGTCTAACACCTGAAACATTGCCTGTCTTTGTATGCACTGTGCTAGCTGTACAAGAAGTTCCATACGATGCCTTCTTTGAGAAAGCTATGGGCACAGATGACAACTTGCAATGGTTCGAAAAATTTATGACAACACCATTAAAAGAACTTTGCCCATATATTCCGCTTAAACAAAGTGAGCACATTGAAGAATATAAAGATATGATTGTAGCGCAGCTTTTATACACATGCTTTGGCATCATCCATTTGAATGACTTTACTAGCTCAGCATTTATGCACATTCCAGAGCCATATCGCACGCGCTTTGAGCCGATTATTAAAGAGCTTATATAAGGACAGGAGAGATTTTATGACAGCCTATGACAAATCGAAATGGCATTTTGATGCAGAGGATTTTCCACAGGAGTTATCTACTGATCAAGGTGCAGTGCATATCGCGTTTTTTTACCGTTGGATGTTAGAGCATCAATTAGCAAATACGGCTGTCATTGAAGAAGACGACCCAGAGCTTTATGAACAGCTAATGCGAGGTCAAATAACAGCGCTCGATTTTTTCATTGAGTTTTACGATGGAGTTTTGATAGATGAAGATTTAACAGAAGAAGGAGCTGCTTTTGCATCTTCCTATTACGATGCCTACTTAGCTGACTATGAAAACCTCCCATTACAGCTTTTCGATGGCTATGATTCGCTGTATGCAGCTATTTATAATGAAGAAAATTATGCACTTGTTGCAAAGTTGTTGGAGGGAAAATTTAAAGCTTTATTAAAATAGAGTATAAAGTAATGATTCGCCCATATAAAGAGTTCATCCAATTCATAGCAGATTTCTTACAAAAACAGCTTCAATTTGCGTAAGAAATCGATATTTTCACAATAGATTTCTTGCGCTTGTTAAAATTCCAAATTATTTATACAGCGAAACAACTGTATACGAGCTGTTATTAGTGACATTAGAAATAAAGGAGCTGGACAAAATGAAAACAATAAACTACTTAAGAGATATGTATAGAGATGATTATTACCCAAAATTTTTAGTTGATAAGATTAAAGTGTTATTGGAGGGTATTGTTCAATATTTAGAGCAAGATCCTCACTCTTTAGAGGATATCCAACAAAAATTGGACGAGATGACACTTGCTATTAATGATTTGGAAGATGAGTTTTATGAGCATGACAGTGAAATTGAAACAGCTGCCAGAGATTGCATCGCAGAAACAGTGATTGATATATTGCAGGCGTACAATATTGAGATTGATGTAGAGGACGCATTAAGAGAACGCGAGTGGTAAAGGGGATTTTTTGTTACTATAGTACTATGAAAGAGCTTGCGCAAAAATATGGCGTAGTTTTTTGATGTCGTATTGTTGGTGAAATTTTATCTTCATTTAGCAAATGTTTTCTGTAGCGAAAGCAAAGCGGCAGATACAAAAAAATTTGCTGAATGAAGGTAATCTATTTGATTGTCAGCTTATAATCGTTAGGTTTTTTTCCTTTTGTGATTCAAGCTGTGCAATACTTTTTCAACGATACTACTCGCTCAATTCAATTTCATATATTTAAAAGTTCTGTAGCTCTAGATTTCATTAATGTATCTACTTCATCTATACCCATTTCAAACATGACGCTAGCGTTTGTAACAGGCTGGAAATAGTAGTCTACTTTACGCTTACTAAATTGCAGTTCTAATTCCTTCCATTGTAAGACTGGTAGCAATGCAAAAGCCAAAGTATCATTTCCTAATGATTCCATAAACCAACGAATTTGATATTGAGGAGAGAGCATTTCCTGCATAGCTCGAATTGCGCTATCTCTATCAGTCACATCATCAGCAAAGGGAATCGGCATCGTTTTTTCTTGGGAGGATAGAACAATATCCACACCTCTAGGCTTATCTATCTCAATAATTTCACAATCAATTCGATTTGACACAGGCAATTGCTCGTTAAAGTAATCTATTAAGTCTTCTTCAGCTTCTCGCCAATCTATCCAAATGAGCAGATCACTCTGATCATATATTTTTTCAAGTGTTAAATTGGTTAAGAAATCCGCAATCTTCTGTTGATTTGTCATTTCCCTCGCTCCTCGTCATGTTTTTACTTAACTACATGAAAAATGCTTAACTTATTCTATTTCCTTTAGCGCTTTCTTGACACCTTCTATTATCAGCTTGTCGCTAAATTAAGATAAGTATTATCAAAACGACCTTTTTTTAAATCTTCAACATGAATTAAAAATTCTAAATACCCCGCGTCCCACCAACACATATTCACTTCACTTAAAGAGGATAATGAGAACAACATTTGCCAATTTTGCGCCGCTTGTAATGCCTCCTGCTGTAATTTTTCTGGCATTTTATGGGTGTTGTATAAAAAGGCACTTAGACCATTTCGGCATAAATAAGCATCGAGCTGTGTTTCCCCATCCCAAGTTTGCAATCCTCCAGCAAGCGCATCACTTACACCACACACCTCTGTGTAAATATCCTCATATTCTTCGAACAGCATTTCTGAGTCTTCCCCTAAATCAGGCAATGTCAAATAAGGCTGCCACGTAACTCGATGAGAAATAAAATCGCGTTCCTCCGCATTTACTTCTTCTATCCCTTCAGGCAAGTTTGCCAAAGTCAAATTAGCTAAATCACCGTTATAATAAATGACTTGATGCTCAACATCGTAGGCAGGCTCGTCCAAACCTAAAAAGAAATAAAACATCCCCGATGATGGCCAATTATCTGAAGGCAAAAATGGCAATTCACTCAAATTAATTTGCGCTAAAAAAGTATAAGCTTCTCCATCCTCAGTACATGGCCACTCGATAGATGGTGGTAAATCAGGTCGCCCTGCTATACGGCTGTTCCCAATCTGCTGATAATTTTCCTTACTAGCAAGCTCGAATCGTAGCGAAACTTGAGATTGCTCCATCAATATTGTTTCTAGCTCTTTCACTCCCGCTACATTAAATTTATTCAATATATCCGTAATCGCTTGTTTACGCCAATTTTCTCGCAATATACCACTCCCTTTTTTATTTTAGTTTAACATAGTCATGACAATACAAGGCAATGCTTATTTTTTCGCCTATACGCTTTCTTCAAATCACACGTACCTATTCAATTGAGAGATAGACTTAAATCTCCGTTTTTTCAAGTCATTCAGGGAAAGGGAGCAGTGCAATTGGGTGTCAGGAGATGTAGGCTTACCTTCTTTTCTGACACCCTCTTTTACCAACTATTCATTTCTCCAAGGATCTCCCTCTTCACTATTCAACCATGAAAGAAAATTATCAGTTGTATCATTTTCGGTAGGGACCCCATATCCATCACTTACTAATTGGAAGTTAACAGCATCCTCTACCGCCCTCATTAAAAGATGATACCCACCATTATCATTGCCAACAGAAACATAGCCTGGTGCATAATTTTGAACTTCATATGTTTTATTCATTTCAATTAATCCATCTGTTGAATATAGCTGAACTAGATTACCATGCACTCCGTTTGATACACTTAATAAACCTTTATATACTTTTGGTAGCACTATTTGTAGTTCTTTTTCAACCTGTTGGATTTCTTCTATAGTTGCTGGCTCATACAAATCAATAGCCCATTCCTTGAATTGAAACGCTGTTCTATGCTTTTTAGCCATTTATCCCTCCAAAATGCAATGCATTATTTTGTTTAACAACAAGTGTCGCTAAATGTCCTTGTAAATAATCTGGCTTTGTATCAAAATCAATTAACAGCTCAAACTCATGATCCATCAAAAAATAAAGCGGATATATGGCTTCCTCCACTTGCTTTATTGTAATTGGTGAAGAAAGTTCTGTAGCATCTGATAAAAATACTTTACCCTCTGCTGCAATTTCCTCATTTATATTTATAACAATTTGATTGGTAATGTATAGGTTAATAAAAGATTTGACCTTCTGCTCCTGACAATTTAAGAAATCTACCTTGTCATCAATGCATTTCATTACCTCCTCTGATAGTTCCAGTTCACACTCTATCTCTACAACTTTATCCCATATGCTTTTCTCAATCATACTACGATTCACCTCTGCAAAAATAATCTGATTTTCATATTAATTTTATTCTACTAAAAATTTCACTCAAGAATCTATGATCCCCATTGCAAGTTTTCTTGATTCAGTGGGTTACTGAATCAAGATCTGAAATGACATAAAAAAAACTGTATACACTCGTCATCATCCGAGTTTGTATACAGTCTAAAAATCTTGCTATTATGCAGAGCACGAACAAGAACCACCTGAACCACAGCCTCCAGCACATGAAGAACCAGATGCAAAGAAAGGATTACTTACAGGCACTTTTACTGCTTCTGATACAGTTTTTCCTATAAGCAGGCTTATCTCGTCGAGTAAATCTTGAAAATCGTTTTCAGCAATCTTTAAGGCTGAAACCTTTTCATTTAAATCGAGTGCGCGCTTTTGCTGACGAATCGATTTCATGATTGTATGATAGTCCGGATGGTATTTTCCGAAACGTTGTACATCTTCGTACTGCTCTTTCATGCGATTAAATGCGTGTATAGCTTCGATCAATTGAACATCGCTATAAACAGCAGCGTAAGCTTGTTGCAGCATTTTCGCAGGCTCAGAGGAAAGAATCATCTCACAAAGCGCATCGGCCTCATCCAATATGATTACCCAGTCAGAGGTCATCATCATAGTTAATTCCCCCAATCTCTTTCCCATCATAACAGATTTTGTGGTAATTTTACATTATTGATATTTTTACATGAAGGAGTTTTTAATTTGGCTACATCATCCAAAGAACAAATCGAAGCATTACTAGCAAATATTTTACAAGAAAGCACTGCTGAAGATGAAGAGGTTTTATTGCATTTATTATCAGGGCTTCGTGCAAAACAACAAGGGGTACATCGACGATATATAAATGCTGCCCTGCATATGGTAGGTAAATTTGAGCCAGATGTTAGTGAGGTTAAAATTCCAATTACGCCAGTTATCCATAATACGATTAAGGTTCCACATGGAGGAATTATTGCAACAATTGCAGATGCAGCGATGGGAGGATTGGCTTCGCGTTCTGTACCAGAAGGCTATAATGTTGTCACAACAAATATGAATGTCTCTTATATTGCTACAACAACAAATAAAGTACTAATCGCTCGTGGACGCTTTGTACATAAAGGGCGTCAAACACTTGTGATGGAATGTGATATTGAGGATGAAACTGGTCGCAAGCTAGCAATTGCAACTGGGTCATTTTTTGTCATTCAACGCCGCTCTCAGGCATAAGATTTAAAAAATAATCACGGACACATTGTTGATCGGAAAAAGGGACTTTTTGATTTTTTATTTGTTGAGTTTGTTCATGCCCTTTTCCGGCAACAAGTACAATATCGCCTTTTTCAGCCTTTTCTAATGCCTTATGAATAGCAACCTTGCGATCTAGATAAATTTCATAATATTGCTGTTCTGTAAAACCAGCTATAATACTTTCATTAATTAGGATTGGATCCTCATCCCGTGGATTATCAGTTGTTAAAAAAATAACATCTGCATACTTACTGGCTACAGCACCCATCGCAAAACGTTTTGCCTTATCTCGATTGCCACCACAGCTAAATACAAGATAAAGGGTTTTCGATCGATCGAATGTCTGCAAGACAGCCTGCAATGCCTCTGCAGTATGTGCATAATCCACATACACATCAATACCAAATGAATTGTCTATTTTTTCAAGTCTGCCTTCTGGTAGCTTTAATGACCACATATGCTCGGCTATCTCCTCAATTGAAAAACCTAAGCGCCATATAGCCATCAACGCCGCTACAACATTTTGCACATGGTATTTCCCAACGAAAGGAATTTCTACGATATGCTCACTTGTAGATGTTTGTAGACAGAGTACCGTTTTGCCAATGAATTCGCTGACAATTTGGATATGTAAATCATTGTGATTGTCAAAGCCAAATGAGCAGGATTTTTTCTTATCATAAATGCCAACAGAACGGCAGAAATTATCATCCCCATTTAACACTAGTTTTTTAGATAAATCTGCCAGTCTTTTTTTCGCACGCTTATACCCTTCAAGTCCACCATGATCCTCTAAATGATCCTCCGATAAATTTAAAAAGACACCACAATCAATATCACAATGATCCAGTCGATGTTGCTGTAATCCCATTGAAGAAGCCTCTAAAACAACATGTGTAACACCATTTTGTGCACAATGCTTTAAAATTGGATGCAATTCCTTTGCCTGTAATGTTGTTAATTGCTCATATTTGGTTTGTTGTTTTTGTCCATTTATAAAAAATCCAACTGTCCCAATAACAGCTACATTTTTATGTAAAGCTCTTAACAATTGGCTTACATAGTGACTTACTGTTGTTTTTCCATTTGTCCCAGTAATGGCTATTACCGTCAATGCTTCTGCTGGGAAGGCCGTGAGCTTTGCACTTGCATACGATAAAAATAAGGCAGTATTCGGAACCCAAACGAAAGGAATATTTTGATCAGTAATAGGTATTGAGATGCTTTCCTCTGAAACAATGGCTACAGCCCCACGTGCCAATGCCTCTTTTACAAAGCGGCTACCAGACGTTTTCTTGCCCTTTCGTACTATAAAAATATCACCTGGTTTTACAGCCTGTGCATAGTCCTCAACACCTGTAACTATAGTGCGAATAGACCCGCCAGTCACACTACATGGCCAATCCTTTAACAGCTCAGCTAATTGCATGCCTCATTCCCCCTTTCAGTTCTCTATCATATGACGGCGTCTGTAACGGTGTGACGAAAAATGCAGGCAGGAAATTCACTAATTCTTCCAGTTGAATAAACCATTTATAAAATAAAAAAACTGAAGTTCAACTTGGGTTCACCAAGTTAATCTTCAGTTACAGATACTATTTTATTATGATGATTCGTCGATACCCTCTACAGGTTCTTCAGAGTCAATATTCTCACTATCCAGCTTTTGTGAGGAAGGCTCAATAAATATTTGTGTATAATAATTTAAAAAGACACCAGAGCCAACTGTCGAATATTTTTCATTCAAAATAACTTTTCGATGCTCAGCAGAATTGAGCCAACCGTGCATAGCCTCGATAGCATCAAAATAAGCTGTCGCTAGATTCTCATTCGCCTCACTATATTCAATCCCTTGTGTTTCTAATCTCTTTTTTAAATCCCCATTTGTAGGTGATTCATGCCCAATAAAGTTTTGAACTTTCATATCTTCACTATGCATTTTAGCTACTTCTCCTAGTGTTACATCTACTTTTAGTGGAAGCAGATCATGATGAACCCTAGTTACATTTAGCAAATCGTCAAGCTGTTCAGCATTTGCTTCATTAATTTCCTGCTGTAAAAAAGAAGACGGAGGTGTAGGTATAACAAGCTCACCTTGATAAGTCATTTCGTATGGTTGATGAAGAACAAGTGTTTCGCTATTAGTGAAGCGTATACCCTGTAGCTCACTTGATTCTCTATCTATATAAAGCTGTGCAAAAAGCCCATCGAATTTCACCAGTAAACGGGTTTGCATATCTTCTTCACTCATCGAAAAAACAAAAATATTATCATCAACATTGGCTGCTACTTCATAATCAATGATTGTCATTCGATAAATCTCGTCACGTTTTTGTCCAACTTTAAAAGGATAGGCGTCCAGATCTTCCCCAGCTATGTAAACTTGTGTCACTATGTTATTTTGAACCCCTACCATAAAAAATGCAGTGGCACTCGTATTATATACCCACCAATCATACCCAAAAGACGATGGTTCCTTTCGTGCTGGTTCTCCGTATTGTTTCACAACAGCTTGTACACCTTGACCAATGAATGTCGACATCCCACTTTCCGGCCTTGTCATTGCTCCAACTTCTGGCTGCTTTAATTCTGTTTTTGGTATAATATTAGAATTAGCATTCGGTCCTTCAAGTGGCTCATTTTCACGTGGTGTATTAAAAAACATAAAACCGATTAACGCAATTGCAGCACATGCCATAAGAATGCGGAATAAAGCTTTCATACATGACTCCTTTTCATCACCAGTATTGTAAGTTATTATATCAATTGTAATCGGGTTGACACAATGTTGTCATTGCAACAATGTCGAATATGCTCTATTATAAAAATGAGCGTATACTTTGTACGAGAACCTAAAGGAGGATTTTACATGTATTTTGAAAATACTAACCTTGAAAATTTAACAGCTGATCAAGAACTTATTGAAAGCATTATGAAAAAAAATGGTTTAGAATGTGACGGCGGCTGGGACTATGAACGTATGACATTTGATAAGCGTTTCGATACTCGTGAAGGTCGTTATTACCTTCGTGTATTCGCATATGCAATTTCTGGTGACGTTGGTGCACACGACGCAATCCTAACTTTAATGAAACCAGCACTTGGTAAATACTATTACCCACATGGTGTTGAATACGGTGACGATGAAGTCTATCCAGCACACCTTGTAAAAAAATGTGAAGAAATCTTAAAAAAGGTTAAATTAGACTTAGATGAATTCGCAATCCAAACTACAAATAAAAACAATCTTGAACCTGTTAAAGCACGCTAATCTATAATTTCTTTAGTGATAGCTATGTCCTGATTCAGGAAATGGGAAGAATCAACTCCCCATTGCGACAACAGCTTCATATATAAAACTCGTTGTGAAAAGACTGGTGGTCCAGTCTTTTTTATTTTGAGTAAAAATATTTTTTCGTCTCATACTAATGATATCTTTCATAGGATGTAGGTGAGATTAAATGCTACAGTTTTTAAAACATCCCTTTTTCCGCCACCCAATAATTGTTATTGCACTAGGAATAGCACTTCTTTGGTTTATATCCCTATCATTGCCAATATTACTTGCCTATGTCACCGCCATATTATTAGAGCCTATCATCATTCGAATCAGCAAACGATTTCGAAAAAAACGTAAAATTATTGTATCCATTTTTTTTATATTCTTTTTAAGTATAACCATACTAGTATGTATCTTCATAATATTTATCAGTTGGAAACAATTTTCAACATTCATCATTCATATTCCTGAGTATCTCAATCAGCTGTCAGCAATATGGATTCAAATGCAATCCAAGCTTTCTAACTATACGTATCATTTACCAGTAGATCTTGTCATCCAAATTCAACTACTCATTTCACGAGCATTATCATCCATTGAAAAGTTTGCCTTATCTTTAACAAACGTAAATGTTTGGTCATCATTGCTTACTTATATTCCTTCACGTCTGTTTGATATATTTGTTTATTGGATTGTGCTCTACATGTTACTATTAGAGCTGCCAGCCATCAATCGTAAAATATTAACACCTTTTCCTTTTCACTATCATCAAAAAATATTATTTATTGGTCAACGAGTGAAGCTTGCTTTGTTCGGTTTTATGAAAGCTCAATTTTTAGTTGGTATTTGCATTTTTGCTATAGCCTTCGGAACATTTTTTATACTTAAAACACCATTTCCACTTATATTAGCACTTTTGCTTGTTATTTTAGATGTTATTCCCTTTTTAGATTCATTTATATTGCTTCTGCCTTGGGCGATATATAAAGCCTTTACAGGAGACTATGTTTTTGCTATTGCGCTTGTGGTGTTAACCATCGTCTTATTTTTGGTTCGACGTATGATTGAACCTAAAGTAATTGGCAATAAAGTTGGTCTTTCTTCTCTTACAACATTTATTGCTATGTTTATCGGCTTTAAGATATTTGGATTTCTCGGAATTTTACTTGGTCCTTTACTAGTAGTTGTAGTTCTTTCTTTATTTAATCAGACATCCATAAAAAATCTCCCACCTTCTCAATAAAAAGTGGGAGATTTTTGTTAAACCCCTAAAATAGCTTTAATAACAGAAGTTGTTTCACCTGGTTCAAACAGAACATAAAGTAAAACGTACACTAATACTCCAGTAATGGCTACAAAAAACCAAATAATACTTGTAATTGGTCCAATACGACGGTGAAGCTTAATATTCATTTTCAGACCAGAGATAATACTCACAAGCCCAAACACAGCTCCCGTAGTAGCTAAAATAATGTGGAAAATTAAGAAGAAAGTATAGTATGGTTTTAAATCTTCTCCACCACCAAATGCTGTATTCCCAATAAATACTGTACGTGAAGCATAAATAATAAAGAAAATAAGTGCTGCAACTCCAGCAGCTAACATTACTTTTTTATGTGCCTCAACTTTTCTTTTTATAATCAAGCCCCAGCCAATCGCTACAAGTACTGCACTGATCACGATGAATGATGTACTTAGAGTAGGTAAAATTTGCAGTTCCATTCACAAAACTCCTTATAGAAAATTTCTACTGTCTATTAATGTTGCTGTTGACTTTCCCATTTTTGTTGATGCGCCTTTAATGCATCAGCAGTAATTTTATCTGGATCCTTTTGTTCTGAGCGATACCATTTAATAAAGATTGAACCAAGTAATACACCGAAAATAATCTCTTGTAATATTTTCATCAGAACACCGCCTAGTTGCTGGTCGGCAACAGGTTTCATATCAGTAAAGAGCTCCGGACCTGATAGAGATAAGCCAGATAATGTAGAGGCTGGTACACAAAGTTCCATTGCCTTTAGCCACGCATCACCATTTGTATAGGTTTCATACATAGCGTTGGGTGCAAAAATAATTAATGCACATGCTGGTGTAATTAATACAGCATTAGCAATTATATAAGCTAATTTGTACAAAGGCTTCATTTGTGAACGATTAGGCATGTTTTGAATTAATGGCCAGTACATAAAAACAGCAGATACAAATAACACAAATGTATATGTACCATGTAAAGTTTCGTTTAGTTTAATGTAATCTAACACTGATGGTAGATGATAGAAAGAAAACAAACCGATAAAGACAAAGACTGCTACAACAGGTAACGTAAGCACTTTAAATAATTTTCTAGCAACAGGTGCTTCTATTGCAACTTTCCATACCCACCACGGAATTCCCTTAATTAAGAAAATTGGAACAAGCAATAATAAAATAGCCATTTGCACCATATGCATTGTAAACATAATGTGCGCCATTAAATCTATTGGAGATCCTTTAATAATATAAATCGTTACCATCGCTAGTACAAAATAAATCGCCTCTCCCTTTTTCAGAGGTTCACTTTCTTTAAAATCCTTACGCCACTTTGTTGTGACTAAAAAGTAGATGACTGTTATAAAAACGAGAACCCCTATTAAATACGGGCTCCATAAAGCTTGGAAACCAAATATACTAAGTGGCATACAGAACGCACTCCTTTAAACTTCAGTACTCCTATTATAGAACGCTTACAACTATACTGCAATGAACGAAAGGTGAACAAATTATCATTGATAGTCTAGGTATATTAAGTTGATGATAAATATTTTGAAAACTTGTAAATGACATTTATCAAGTTATAGGTACAACAATCAGAACCACCAGTCTAACTGGTGGTTTGCTCTACGCGTGAAACGCTGGGGTACTGGCCCATGTCTAAAGACACACTGAAAGGTCCGCCAACC